>VGSX01000290.1 GCA_016874895.1 Deltaproteobacteria bacterium | reverse complement strand
GTAAAAGCGGCGGCGCGTTCGACCAAGCGATGTGCTTTGAGAGTGGGTAGCCCTGTGACCCAAACTTTGAGCCGGCCCAGGCGATATTTTGCCTGCGCCGCAGTCATGTCCAGAGACAAGTAATCCGTAAACACCTGGCTTATCTCTGGATCGTCCAACACTCCTATGGGCAGGCTTTCTAAGGCCTTTCCAAGCAGCGGTGCCCTCTTTTGTAAGCGAGGTGTCATATTTTTCTTTAGAACCTCCCGCAACCAAACCATAACCCCGTCCATGCCTTCCTGTTGCGGCACGATTAAGTTGCCCATAACCTCTTGCAGCAATTCCATGGGGCGAGCGAGGGAGAGGGAGTAACCATCCATGATCACGGTGGAGGTGGCAAAACTTTGCTGGCGGGCCAAAGTCTCCAGCAAAGTGAGGGCATGACTCTTACCACTGCCCCAGGCTCCCGTTATCAACGAAAACGTGGGCCGGCCCGTGGCGGCTCGCGTCAGGGCTTGCGTTAAGTCTTGCTGAAGCTTTTCCATACCGACGCTTAAGCTCTCTACCTGCACGTCCAGAATCTGCCCCAGCTTGAGGGCCTGAATACCTTGGCGAGCCAGGAGTGTGGCCGGGTCTAGCCTATTTATTTTTTCGCCGGGCGAAGTTGGTTCTGGCGGTGACAAGCCCACCGGGGCGAGAGGGGGGCCACCAGGAGTGCGTTCCAGTTCCGAGGCAGGTAAGATGGGTTTAGCATACCCGAAATCTACTTTGATTCTAGAGCCGGCCGGGTTTGGTAGGATCACTTTGATGGTGCCTTTGCCGTATTTCGGATGAAATACTTCATCGCCGATCCTCATGGCTCAGATCCCTCCTGTTCCTGTTCCCGGCGTTTGAGCTCATCCCAATAGCCCCGGTAGCGATCCTGGAGTTCTTCCAGAGCAAATGCTCGTTCTCCCTGATGGACCTGGAGGTCCAGGATGTTGACGCAGGACTTGACAAAAAGGCGCCGGGCATCTATCTCCAGACTGAAGTCGGTGGCTACTTTGGCCAAGTTTTTGATATTCTGCTCCTGTAGAGCAGCATCAAACTGATGGGAACGGGCCACTTTTCCCAGGGCTAACAATTTTTTCCCCAGTTCGGTTAGAAGGGGAAGGGGGGCCTCAATCTTGTCCAGGTGAATCTGGGGCGCAAAGTCGTTGCCTTCTTCAAAAGGGGCGCCACGGACGGCTAATCTCTGTTCCAGGGCCGGATATCTGGCTAAATGTTCCACGACATCTGGTACTGCGGCAAACAGACCAAAAAGCGGGGCATTTTCAGTAAAGCCGCTGGCCTGATCCAAGACGACCCGCATGGCCGCCAAGATCCGCTGCAAGGCCTGGCCTCTGACATTGAAGAGTGTTTCCACTTCATCAAAAAGTATGACCACACCCATCAAGCCAATTTCTTTAAGAAAGGTTATAAGGGAAAAAAGTAAGTTTTTCCCGAGTTCACTTTGAGCTCGTTGAGGAATTCTTGCCAACCGCAGGGCTTCCCGTTCCCCTCTGGTCAGGGTATCAATTTCACCTCGAAGCCAGCGAAGGGCGGCATCTCCAGCAGGGGCATACTCCGGTTGCCATTGGTGGCGGAGAGCCGCAGCCAGCACGCGGCCGAAGGCCGGCTCGGGGTATTCTTCCTGGGCTATCTCCTGCAACCACACATCAAAGGCGGCCTCGGGGTCAGGGGCGTGGAGAGCCTGAATCTGCTCCTGCTTATTGTGCAGGCAATATCTCAGGAGGGCTAAAACCCCCGGTTTGTCGTTTCCTGGAAGGTGCAAGTTTTTGATGAAGGCTTGATAGACATCAAAGGAATGGGCCAGATTTACTCCCGCCGAGCAACCGATATACGAGGTAGCAAACCCTTGCGTCAAGGCCCTGGCCCCGACAGCCATGAGAAAATGGGTTTTTCCTCCCCCATAGGGAGCGATCACTAACTTGAAATGGGCTCCCCGCTGCGCCAGGTTTTGCAGGTAGGTTTTCTGCATCCGGGTCAGCCATGGTTCTAAGGCGACACTATAAAAGGGCAGCACCTTGGCGGCGTTCATAAGTTCGTTGGGAGCCTTGCCTTCGCTCCCCAATCTGGCCCACAGATCCAAAGCTAACTGCTGATTGCTCATCGTTGCCTCCTGGGCCCTCTTAAATTTTACTTGGCAGGGCCATAACAATACTACTGGCGGCTTCCTTGACAAAATCCCTTACTGCTCCCAACCTGATGGAGTCGGCAGCTTGCCTGGCTAAGGATTCCAGCTCTCCCCTTAGACGACTTGATTGACTAGTTTGTAAACCTACCTCTTGTCCCAAGGCCAGCAGTTTCTCGGCCAACAGCAGGAAGAAATCAAGCTGCTCAGGCCCTGGCCGGGTTAACTCATCAATATCCACCCACAGCCCCCGGGGGTTGGCAAACCTCTGCTCTCCCGGTAAACGCGGCCGTTCTAACCGTTGGCTCAAGGCGTCCAGGTCTCTTTTCGCCTCTTCCAAAAACTCCTCGACCACCGCCAAGATCAAGGCACAGCCCCGGACGGAGCCCAGGGCCAGATGGTCTACCAGATTGCGCAAATTGGCCCAGTAGAGTTGTCGTTCGCGTGGATTCAGCTTGGTCAAGGTTTTTTCGGTTTCATCAAAGAAAATACAGCAGCCCGGATAGCCCAGCGCCAGAGGCAGAGACAGGAGGGAGCGCAGCCAGAGAGGCGCTATCCGTTTGGTCATTTTACCCAGTGGCCGGGGCAGCCAATTACAGCGGCGGTAGAGACTGGCAATACTAATGCGGGTGGTCACATCGTGGCAGAGCAGATACCGCAAGTCCTGCCGTAGATCCCAGAACGTATCGTTGAGTAAACTGCGGCCATAGGCCAGCACGGTATTTCGGAAGTCAGTGGCCAAGCGGTTCGTCTGGCGCAACTGCTTCATGCGATCGCGCAACCCTGCCTCATTGCCTGCGAATTGTTCAATCACTCCGGCAACCAGCGTAGCTACACCCCGGCGGCGGGAGCTATCAGGAAGAGGGTTGGGAAGCTCTAGGTTCGAAGCGATCTGCCGATAGGTCTGTTCCAGAGAGGCAAATGGGGCGTTTTCGGCCTGGCAGTCAATATAGGCCGTGATCAGTCCGTGGCGGCGGGCGGCTTCTTGTAAGGTTAAAAGAAGATGGGTCTTGCCTCGGCCATAAGGGGCATAAATAAACCTAATCTCGGCGCCGCCGGCCGCGAGAAAGGGGAAGGTCTCGCTTTCTAAACGCCGTAACGTATCATCCAAGCCGACAGCTAAACGCCAGGCATGGGGGCCGGTGGGCGGTGTGCCGGTGGTAGCCAGCCGGGCCAGGATATCGTGGGCAATCACGTGACCTCCTGTTTCACGATGTGGAGATGGGCAATCTGCGGACCCGGCTGTTCCACCGAAGCTAGATTGGGCAAAATCATGGCCTGCGCCGTTTCCCGCATGGAAGGGGTTCTGGTTTCTAACTTATAGCCACGGCAGGACCAACCTTCTTGGCCGAACCGGCTTAGATCATAAACAAACTGGGCTGAAGGATAAGATCGGAATTGCCTGCCCTCGGGCTGCTTCATGAACTCCTGATTCATGGTCTGTTGCAACAATACCATGGTCGGATAGAGCTGCCGGATATGTAGCCAATCATCTGAACGCGACGAGGTCTGGCGCACGAATGCGTAAGCGGCGTGGAGCAACCGGAAAAATTCTTCCCTTTGAAAGGGGGCCTGGGCTAATTTTTCTGCAGCCTCCTTAACTCGGTGAAACAATCTGGCGCCGTCTAATTCCTGCACCTCTTGATAGGTTTCGCTTCCCACTTTAAGGCGGACTTTAGTTGGTTGATATTCCACTTCAAGAGGAAGGAGACGATCGAAACGGTCGAATCTCTTGCAAGGCCAAGCCGCTTCCCGGGCGGCTACCCATAGAGCTTCTCGCCGATGTTCCGTTAGTTCCGTCAGCTGTCTCTCCAATGCTTCCATGACAGCCGACAGTTGCACCGCAATATTTTCTTCTTGCAGGGCTTGGGCAGCCGTAAGAGCTTGGCGCAACAACTTTAAAAAGTCGGCATCGGGAGGCTGTTGGCTCTTTTGCTTTATTTTTTTCAAGATGTTAGTGAGCTGCTGGCATTTTTGGAGAGACACTTGATAATCCATATGCAACTCCCGCAGAGAGATACCCCCTTGTTCTGGGGCGATGACATCATATTTTACATTATAATTAAAAATTAGATAAACGATTCTTTACCCCCTGCTTAATCCCTACCGCCTCTTCCGCCGTCAGGATGGCGAGGTGGCGCAAGGTCATCAGGGGCTGTTGTGGCCAAGATGCAGCATGAAGGCTTTGCGGTTGCGGGAAAAAAGCGGTTGTCCAACTAAAGAATTCTAATCCGAACGACTGTCTTATCCGGCTTAGCCCTTTAAGGCCTCGCCGTCCTGACAACATTATTTTTCTTGAGCCGATTCATCAGGGTGGAGTTGGTGACATTATAGCGGGCCGCGATGAAGTTCAGGCGGGAGCCGCTTTTCAGGAGCGCCTCGATTTCGGGGCGGTAGGGGTCCAGTTTGCTCTTGCCCGGGCCGTTGGGG
>VGSX01000289.1 GCA_016874895.1 Deltaproteobacteria bacterium | reverse complement strand
CCCGCAGATGCAGCACCACTAAAAGCCATAGGCTTAGCCCGGCCTGGAAAGCGGTTGCGGTCCAGGCCACCGTGGCGCTCCCCCCGGGGGAGGCATAGAATTTTCTCTTGATAAACTCTTGATTCAGCACCGCCCCGGCTGCCAGGACCCAGGCGAACCAGCGCCCCGGCAGAGGCGAAGCCGGGAAATACCAGACGAGGAGCACCCCGCCGATGAGGACGATGTTCACCAGGGTAAAGGCCAAACCTCTCACGTGGCCCCCCGGGGACGACGCCCCGCCCCCGTCAACCGCCGCCTGCCAGGCTTGCCGCCAGCCCTGGGCCAGCAGGGCGTTTAGGGCGGCCAGACTCATGATGAAACCCAGAATAAAAACTTCGCTGACCCAGTGCTGGCTCTGGAGATAAAAACCCAGATAGGCCGGCGCCAGACCCAGGGCCAGGCTCCCCAGCCAGAGCCGGCCCCGGCGCAGCCGCCAGACCACGGCCAGTTGACCCAGGGCCAGGAATAACGCACAAATCAAGCTAAGGGGCAGCTTTACGGGATAACCGTTGCTCTGGGCCAATAAAGCCCCCACCCAAAACGCCGCCAGGCCGCTCAGCCATTGCATTAAAACGGTACCGGCCTCATGTCCCCTAAAACCTGTCTTGACCATGTGTGTCATTGTTGCTGATGATAGCTGCATGCTCTGTTTTCTGCAAACTTATTGTTGCTGGCTGGAAGCTGCTATAATTTTATAGTAATCTAATGAAAAAAACAAAAGGCAACGTCGCCGGCCAGGGGGCGGTTTTGGGTAAAGCAGCAGATGGGAGGGATAGACAGGGCGGGGAAGGCTTTCCCTGGCCCCGAACCGGCGCCGAGGCCCGGGCCTGCCAGGACCGCCTGCGGTTGAAGGTGTGCTTGCGGCCGCTGCCACAGCCTGCCCGGCTCGTGGCCGGAGTGGATGCGGCTTACGACAAAACCGGTCGCCGCATATTCGGCGCTGCGGTGGTCATGTCCCTGCCGGACCTGGCCATAATTGAATCCGCAGGCGCATGCGGACAGGAGCAATTTCCCTATGTCCCCGGCCTGCTCAGCTTCCGGGAGGCCCCCATTCTCCTGGCCGCCCTGGAAAAAATCAGGAGTCGCCCCCAGGTCGTTCTCGTGGACGGTCAGGGTATTGCCCATCCCCGGGGCGTGGGCCTGGCTTCGCATCTGGGTCTGCTATGCGGCATACCCACCATCGGTTGCGCCAAGAGCCATTTGTGGGGAAATTACGGGCAGGTGGGGCTGGAGGCTGGGAGCGTTAGCCCCCTGGTCTGGCAGGAAAAGACACTGGGCTGGGTCCTGCGGCCTCGCCGGGGGCTCCGGCCGCTGTTCATTTCGCCGGGACATTTGATCACCCCGGCAGAATCTCTGGCCGTGGTCCGGCAATGCCTGGGGAAATATCGGCTGCCCCTCCCGGTGCGGGAAGCCCACCTTCTCAGCAACAGGCTGCGAAGACTGGGTAAACCTCGGGGTCCGCTGGAGGGGCCGGGGGAATAATCACCTTAAAATATATGTAGTAAAAACCTCCGTGCTCAGGGACTGCTCCGCATACCGCTTGGGGCAGAAACAAGTATTAGAATTGGTGCATTTTTTGAGCTGTGGATTCCATTCCAGCCAGAGACAGCTTTGGCAAACTCCCTGTATCTCCCCGTTGATGCACATGACCCCCATGTTTCTTAAAGCCGTCATTTGTGCTCCGTTCCAGCCTGGGAGAATTTTATCGAGTCATGGCTCCTGATTATCGTTTAAAAAACATTGTGGGGAAACGCTCTGCCGGAGAGTCGTCGGGAAGATTCCTGGGATAGCTCATGAAGCCCGATCTAAGGTTCTAGAAAGGGGCACTCTCACTGCAGCCGGCAGTCAGAGCCGCCGGCGCACGGAATAGCGAGCCCCGATTCCAGATCGGACCCTTCATCTAATCCTGACTTTCAGGAGGCCTCCCCCGCCATCTTCGGTTAGCAGATTTCTAACCCATTCTAAATATGCCGGCAGCTTGAGCATATGTCAAGTGAAAATAATCTCAAAAATCATTTTGCCGCCGCTGCCTGGGCACCTTCCCGGGATAGCCCCGTGAGGAGGGCAGCTGCGGCGGTGAGGCCCACGGTGAGGGCTTGTTCGTCCGGGTCGAAATCCGGAGAGTGCAGGGTCTGGTCTTCGCCGTCGGGGCTGCGGGTGCCCAGGAAGAAGTAGAACCCGGGGATTTTTTGGGCGTAGCAGGCGAAATCCTCGCTGCCCAGGACTGGGCGCAGCTGCACCAGCCCCTGGGGGCCAAAGAGGGGGCGCAGGATATCCAGGGCGACCCGGGTCAGGTCCGGGTCGTTCACCAGGATGGGGTAGAGGGACTGGCTCTCCAGGCGGTAGCGGGCCCCGGCCCCGGCGCAGAGGCCCTCCAGGAGGCGGTGCACCCGGCCCAGGACCCCTTCCCGCACCTTGAGGTCGTGGTAGCGCAGGGTGCCCTCCAGGGCCACCTGGTCGGCCAGGATGTTGAACCGGCTGCCCCCGGCGATGGTCCCGAAGGTCAGGACCGCCGGCTGCCGGGCGTCCTTCCCCTGGGACAGGACGCTTTGCAGCAGGGTCAGGGCCTGGGCCGTCACCACGATGGCGTCCACCCCGTGGTGCGGCGTGGCCGCGTGGGCCTGGCGGCCGAGGATCTCCAGGCGGAGTTGCTCGGCGCCGGCCATGACGATGTCGGGGCAGAAGCCCAGGCGGCCCACCTCCAGCCGGGGGGCCACGTGCAGCGCCATAATGGCCGCCACCGGCGGGTCAGCCAAGACCCCCTGCTGCACCATCAACTCCGCCCCGCCCACGGTTCCCGGGGGCAGCCCTTCCTCGGCCGGCTGCAGGATAAAGCGGAACCGCCCGGCCAGGCTGTCCTTAAATTCACTGAGCAGTTTGGCCGCGCCCAGGGCGATGGCCAGATGCACGTCATGGCCGCAGGCGTGCATCACCCCCGGATGCCGGGAGCACCAGGGCTGCCCCGGCTTCTCCTGGATGGGCAGGGCGTCCATATCGGCCCGGTAGGCCAGGGTGGGGCCGGGGTGAGGGCAGACGAGGTCCGCCACCACCCCGTGGCCGGCTACCCCGGTTGTGACTGTGAGCCCGAGGGCGGCCAGGTACTCCCCGGCCACCCGGCCGGTGCGGGCCTCCTGGTTGGAGAGCTCCGGGTGCTGGTGAAAATCCCGGCGCAGGCGCTGCACTTCCGGGAACAGAGCCTCGGCCCGGCGGGCCAGGCGGTGCTGCAGGGGAAACGTTGGTTTCATGGGGAACCTGTATACGGTTTTCAGTTTTCAGTTTTCGGTTTTCAGTTAATTTTCTTGACTTGTATCTCACCCGCATACCATGAAAATAACTCATTCTATACCCTCACCCTAACCCTCAATGCTGTTGAATTAAGAGTACCTATGAAAAATCCCCCTAAATCCCCCTTTAGAAAAGAAACGCTTTTTACAGGATATCATATAGTTCATCCCTTTTTGAAAGGTGGGTTAGGAGGGATTTTAATAAGTTGCCAACTCGCCATCTTCCTAATTCAACAAAATTGATAGCTATGCGTATGGGCATATTGTCTTGGGGATAAACCCCGAAAATCGAAGCTAAGAAAATAATAACTCCCGGACTCTCCTTTCCAAAGGATCACCACTGACTTGGTGGGAGACCACATTGTGCCCAAAAGTTAACGCCGCTTATCCTCAACCCCGATTTTTGGAGATACTTTTTAACAGGCTTTTTTAGGTTATAATAAAACATTATTCTACCAGGAGGTCGCAAGGAACTGGGCCGTGGAGAACCTTATTATTACGTTACCCGAAGAGAGAATGGCCGAATTGCGGGAACTTGCTGACCTGGCCGGGCCGTTTCAAAGTCAATGCCGAAAATCTGCAGGCCAAAGAAGTGATTGTCGGCGACGGCGAGCGACGGCGCCGCTACATCGTCTGCTACAATCCCCTGGAAGCCAAACGGCAACAACTGCATCGGGAGCTGGAGGAGGAGTTGGCCAAACATCCGGACATCAAAGCCACCGCCCGCGGGGCCATTGATCTGTTGGCCTCTGGCCGTTATCGACGGTATCTCAAGATCGAGACGGCTACCAACCGTCTTGTCATCAACCGCCAGGCGGCCCGGGAAGCGGCTCGCACTGACGGCAAATGGGTGCTGGTCACCAACGATGACACCATCACCCTGGAAGACGCGGCCTCCGGCTATAAAAGCCTGCTGGTCATCGAACGGTGTTTCGGCACCCTGAAATCCACCCAGATCAAGCTGACGCCCATGTATCACTGGCTGCCGGGGCGGATTGAGGCCCATGTCAAGATCTGTGTCCTGGCCCTCTTGTTGGCCCGGGTGGCCGAACGGCAGTGCCAGCTCCCCTGGAAACGGCTCAGGGATGACCTGGGCACCCTCCAGGTCACCGATTTCCGGACCCCCAATTTTCAATTTTTTCAGCGCCACGAACCGACTGACATTCTGCTAGCCACCCTAAAATCTCTTGAGATATCAATGCCTAAACCTGTCTTAAGTATTACTCCAACCACTACCAACGCGTAGGCACACGCCAACTTTT
>VGSX01000288.1 GCA_016874895.1 Deltaproteobacteria bacterium | reverse complement strand
CGGAAGCTGGATTTCCGCCAGGCCGGTCTTGGGCCCCGAGGCCAAAAGCCGCAGGTCGTTGGCGATGCGGCTGAGAGTGAGGGCCAGGAGTTTGAGATGCCCGGCAGTGGTCCCGAAAGGATTAAGATTTTGCATGGCCTCGAACAGATCAGGGCGGGGATGCAGCTCCAGGCCGGTGCGGCGGGCCAACTGCTGGATCATCAGATCCCGGTAACCGGGCAGGGCGTTGGCCCCGGAGCCCACCGCGGTGCCGCCGATGCCCAGGGCCAGCAGTTCCTGGGCGCCCTGTTGGATTCTCCGGAGATCATCCGCCACGGCTGCAGCGTATGCCCCGAACTCGCTCCCCAGGGACAGGGGCAGGGCGTCGTTCAGATGAGTCCGGCCGGCCTTGTAAATCTCGGCGAACTCCTGGCCCTTGGCCCGCAGCGCCGCCACCAAACCCTCGCCTTCCGGGTAGAGGGTCCGCAGTTCCATGAGGACTGCCAGGCGCATGGCCGTGGGAAAGACATCGTTGGTGGACTGGCCGAACTTCACCTGGTCATGGGGGTGAATGAGCCGGTAGGTGCCCCGGGGCTCCCCCAGGATTTCCCCGCCCCGATTGGCCAGCACTTCGTTGACGTTCATATGCAGCGAGGTGCCCGCCCCGGCCTGGAAAACGTCCACCACGAAATGCTCCCGCCACAGACCGGCCAGCACTTCCTGACCCGCCTGCATGATGGCCCGGGCCGCCTCCGGAGTAATCCCCTGCAGTTCCCGGTTGACCTGCGCGGCCGCCATCTTAAGGAGCACCAGGGCATCCACCAGGATGGGATGGGGCTTCAGTCCGGAGAGGGAAAAATTTTCCACTGCCCGCTGGGTCTGGGCCCCCCAATAGGCCCAGTCCGGGACTAAGACCATCCCCAGGGAGTCATGTTCCCGGCGCCAGGAGTGAGCCATGCCAGTCCCCGCCCTTGTGAATTTTTCCGAAATTGCCCGCTTCGTGCCAGTACGGTGATATCTTATTTGAATTTTTGATTTTTTGCAATGGAAAGAATTTTTTCACTCCCGGACGCAATAAAATTTGCCTACCTGGAAAAATTCCTGGCACTCTCAGCCACAACCCCATCCGGATAATTATTTTTTACAAAAATATATTAATTTTACCAAATAGTTGTCTGACTCTTAAAAGCCCTTCTCCTGGCATGGGCATTGCTAAAGCAGTAATAAAGGGAGGCACTGGCCCAAGTTTTGCCGGAGATTTTTCGGCCCTCAGGTGCCGGAGCCACATTGTCGCCGTCGGCTTGATGATTATATTTACCCGGCTAGCCCCGGGGAGTAATTCCAGCTCCCCGGGCTAATCGCTTTAACACCCTATTTTTTCTTAACAATTAAAGACGGAAAGCTGATTGCCCGCCACTGTTTTTTCTCGTGCCTCGACCGCTCCGCCCCAAGAAAAGCCATGGCGGGCGGGTAACTGCCAAACGCACCTTTGGGAGGAGGATAAACCCCAGGCAAAAAAAATATCTTGACAGCCTATAACTATCTGCTATATAAAAAGATCGTGCTATTATTCACGAGCAATGCGACTTATCTGATCTTGCAGCATTTTAAACACGATGCCGGTAGGCCTAAAGGACCCTATAAGGCACCCAAAGCGATAATTTTTTGACGGCGGCAGAATTTCAGATACAGGCGATCACTCTGTGGCCTTAACTTTCATAAGATAAAGAAACTACATTAGGAGGAAGTTTTCAATGGCTTTGGTTAACCCTCACGGTAAAGAAAAGAAACTCAAACCCCTGCTGCTCAGCGGCAAGGCCTTGGAAGAAGATAAGGCTCGCGCTAAATCTTTGACCGTCGTCACCATGAACTCCCGGGAAACAGCCGACCTCATCATGTTGGGCATCGGCGGTTTTACTCCTCTGGAAGGCTTCATGACCGAAGCTGAATGGAAGGGCTCCTGTTCTGATCAAATGACCCTGCCGGACGGCACCTTCTGGCCCATCCCCATCACCCTGTCCACCAACAAGGGCAAGGCCGACAGCATCAAGATCGGCGAGGAAGTCCTCCTGGTGGATGAAGAGACCGAGGAAATGATGGGGACCATGAAGGTCACCGAAAAATACACCATCGACAAAAAATGGGAATGCCTGCAGGTTTTCAAGACCGACGACAAGGATCATCCCGGCGTCCAGATGGTCATGAACCAGGAAGAGATCAATCTGGCCGGTCCGATCAAGGTCTGGAGCGAAGGCCCCTTCCCCAAGGATTACCCCGGCGTCTATATGCGTCCCGAGGAAACCCGCCGGATGTTCGAACAGAAGGGCTGGAGCACCGTGGCCGCCCTGCAGCTTCGGAATCCCATGCACCGCTCCCACGAATACCTGGCCAAGATCGCCATCGAAGTCTGCGACGGCATCCTGATCCATCAGCTTCTGGGCAAGCTGAAACCTGGCGACATCCCGGCAGAAGTGCGGGTGGAAGCCATCAACACCCTCACCGCCCATTACTTTGTGAAAGACACCTCCATTCAGGCCGGCTATCCCCTGGATATGCGCTATGCCGGTCCCCGGGAAGCCCTGCTGCACGCCGTCTTCCGGCAGAATTTCGGCTGCTCTCACCTCATCGTAGGCCGCGACCATGCCGGCGTGGGCGAGTATTACGGTCCCTTCGACGCCCAGAAGATCTTTGACACCATCCCGGAAGACGCCCTGGAAACCAAACCCCTGAAGATCGACTGGACCTTCTACTGCCATAAATGCGACGGTATGGCCTCCATGCGCACCTGCTGCCACGGCAAGGATGACCGCCTGATGCTGTCCGGCACCATGCTCCGCAAGATGCTCTCCGAAGGCCTGGAAGTGCCGGATCACTTCAGCCGCCCCGAGGTCCTGGCGGTGCTGCGGAAGTATTACGAAGGCCTCACCGAAAAGGTGGAAGTCAAGGTGCACGGTTTCGCCACCGGCGACATCCAGAAGAAGTAAGCTAGCGCCCGGACCGGATCGCAACCGGTTCGGTCCGGGAATTTCTAAGCGCCAACCCTGACGCTTAACTGGTTCATGGAGTGGGAAGGAGGTGAAACGGGCAACTCATTTATCTTTCCCCGGAACACGGCTGTTAACTTAGCATCAAGAAACGATACAATCCTTAGGAGGTATAACTAATGCCCAGTTTTGTCATTGCTGAAAAATGCGACGGTTGTAAAGCGCTGGACAAGACCGCTTGCCAGTACATCTGCCCCAACGACCTCATGGTACTGGAGCCGGAAAGCAAAAAGGCTTACAACCAGGAACCCGAACAGTGTTGGGAATGCTACAACTGCGTCAAAATCTGCCCCCAGCAGGCTGTCGAAGTGCGGCACTATGCCGACATCATGCCCTTGGGCTCCAGCACCATTCCGCTGCGCGGCACCGACTCCATCATGTGGACCATTAAGTTCCGGGATGGCAAGACCTTGAAACGGTTCAAATTCCCCATCCGGACCACGGCTGAAGGCTCCGTCGATTGCTTCAAGGGCAAAAACCTGCCCACCGCCGACGATCTGAAGAAACCCGGTTTCTTCACTATGGCGGCCCGTACCGAGTAGTCTACCTACGCAGCGAAAATTTAAGGAGGATTTTGCGATATGGCTCTGGAAAGAGAATTCTGTAAATGGTCTTTTTGTGCGAAACCGGCGGTGGAAACCATCGAAACCGACCTGCTGCTGGTAGGCGGCGGTATGGCCTGCACCGGCTCGGCCGTGGAAGCCATGGCGTATGCCAAAGGCCTGGGCCTGAAGGTCACCCTGGTTGACAAAGCCGCCCTGGATCGCTCCGGCGCCGTGGCCATGGGTCTGTCCGCCATCAACACCTACGTGGGCCCGGAAAACCCGGTCAACGATTACGTCAAATACGTCCGCACCGACCTCATGGGCATCATCCGGGAAGACCTGGTGCACAGCCTGGGTTGTCACGTGGACATCTCCGTGTATGACTTCCAGGAATGGGGTCTGCCCATCTGGCAGAAAGATGCCGAAAACCACACCGTGGACGGCCAGACTGCTCGGGACGAAGGTCTCCCCATGTTGAAAGACGGCGGTAAATGCTGCCGCTCCGGCCGTTGGCAGTGCATGATCAACGGTGAATCCTACAAGGTGATCGTGGCCGAGGCCGCCAAAAACGCCTTGGGCATGGAAAACATCTACGAGCGGGTTTTCATCGTCAAACTGTTGACCGACAAAAACAACCCCAACAAGGTCTGCGGCGCTGTCGGTTTCAGCGTCCGGGAACACAAAACCTTCGTCTTCAAATGCAAAGCCATGATCGTGGCCTGCGGCGGCGTGGTTAACGTCTTCCGGCCCCGGTCCGTGGGTGAAGGTCAGGGCCGCGCCTGGTATCCGGTGTGGAACGCTGGCTCCACCTATGCCATGCCGGCGGAAATCGGCGCCAAAATGGTTCTCATGGAAAACCGTTTCGTGCCCGCCCGCTTTAAAGACGGCTACGGCCCCGTAGGCGCCTGGTTCTTGTTCTTCAAAGCCCAGGCCACCAACGCCTACAACGAAGACTATATGGCCAAAAACTGGGAAAAGGTCAAGGCCGAATATCCCGGCTACGCCGATTCCCCGGGCACCTGCCTCCGGAACCATGC
>VGSX01000287.1 GCA_016874895.1 Deltaproteobacteria bacterium | reverse complement strand
TGGGCCTTTCAACCATGCCCTGGGGGAGAACTTTGATATAACCTGGGTTATTTACAACAATGAAGGGTACATGAATACCGGCATGCAGAAGTCCGGGGCCACCCGCTTCGGCAGCGACCGTTCCACCTCTCCCATCGGCGCCAAATTTGCCGGCAAGACCACCCTGCATCGCCGGCTCATCAGCCAGGCCATGGCCATTTCCCATGTTTACGCGGCCAAGCTGACCATCGACAATCCCATGTACGCCATCAAAATCCTGAAAGAGGCCATTGCCTACAACGGGCCCTCCATGGTGGAGTTCTTCTCCTTCTGCCCCCAGGGCCATCAGAGCCATGACTGGGCCGGGCCCCTGGTTTCCCGGATGATGGTGGAGTCCCGCAAGTGGCAGGTGGCGGTGCGCCGGCCCTTTCAGAAGATCGATATTTCCGGCAACCCGGAACCGGAGCACATCTATCCCCTGGAGGGCAAGTCCTTTAAGAAAAACATCAAACGGGAAGCGGCCACCTTTTATGACGTGGTGAGCATGCTGGGGCAGTACAACCAGCACATCCGCACCCAGGAAAGCGGCGACATCCCGGAAATCGTCCGGATCAATGAAACCGTCAGCCTCTTCAGGTGGCTGCGGAACCAGTACATGGCCGGGTACCGGGACACCATGCCCACCGAAGAGGAAGTGGCCCGCATCGTGGCGGAACGGTACCAGCTCTAGCCGGGGGGCCCGCAAAGAGCAGTTCTCGTTCCCAAATCGCACATGGGAACGCACTAATCAAATTTTTTAAAAGGCAATCTTGAGGGGTTTTTATGGCCAGTCAGGTTTACTATTTTGATTTTCGGGTTACCACCAAGGACACCAATTTCAAGAAGTTCGGCCGCCTCCTGGAGGCGGTAAATCTCAAGGGCATCGTCCAGCGCAAGAAGAAGCGGCCCCTCATCGCCATCAAACTGCACTTCGGGGAAAAGGGGAACACCTCGTTCATCCGGCCCATTTACGTGCGCCAGGTGGTGGACAGGCTCTGGGAGTATGGCGGCCGGCCCTTTATCACCGACGCCAATACGGTTTATGTGGGCACCCGGGCCGAGGCGGTGAGCCACCTGACCACCGCCATCCAGAACGGTTTTGCCTTTGCGGTGGTGAACGCCCCCCTGGTGATCGCCGACGGTCTGAGGGGCACGGCCGAGGTGGCGGTGGAGATCCATCAGGAGCTGTTCCAGTCGGTGTATATCGGCGAAGCCGTGGTGGAGGCCGAGGCATTGGTGAGTCTAGCCCACTTCAAGCTCCACGAATTGTCGGGGTTTGGCGGGGCCATTAAAAACGTGGGGATGGGCTGCGCCTCCCGGCATGGCAAACTGGCCCAACATTCCAACATTGCGCCAAAAATTAACCAGAAGAAGTGCACCGGTTGCGGGGACTGCATTGCCCATTGCGCCCAGGAGGCCATCAACCTGGAGGCGGAGAAAGCGGTCATCGACCCGGCCGAGTGCGTCGGCTGCGCCGAGTGCATCCTGACCTGCCCGTACGGCAATATCGAGATTCAGTGGAATGAATCCATCCCCGTGTTCATGAAAAAGATGGTGGAATACACTTACGGTGTCTTGAAAGATAAACCGGAACGGGCGGTGTTCCTCAATTTCGTCACCCAGGTGTCCCCGGCCTGCGATTGCTATGGCCACAACGATATGCCCATCGTGGGGGATTTGGGCGTCCTGGCCTCCCGGGACATCGTGGCCCTGGACCAGGCCTCCGCAGACCTGGTGAACCAGAGCCCCGGCCACCCGGGCTCCTGCCTGAAAGATACGGCCCCGGGGAGCGACAAGTTCCGGGACATCTACCCGCAGATCGACTGGGAGATCCAATTGGACTACGCCGAAAAGCTGGGGTTGGGATCCCGCGCCTATGAACTGGTGAAGATTTAAAGGAGGCGTTCGGCTATCAGTAATAAGCTTTCAGCAAAAACAATGAGTTAGGGAAACTAAACGAAAAACTAGTGATCCGCCACCTTAGAATATCTATTTGATTTTATAGCATTAATTGCCGCTGCAACATAAAGCCTGAATTCATCTACCGCACATTTTGCCTCTGGTTTTGGGGGTACAGGGGATAAGCCATAATGAAAAAGCTGCTGCACACTGCCATCTTTCTCACAGTTCTGGTTCTCATCAGCCTCCTCGGCCAGCTCCCGGCAGCGGCCGCTCCCGAGCCGGCGGGACAGATTATTAATCTTTTCGGGCAGGTAAGCCTCAAACAATCGGGCACTGAGCAATGGCGAGGGGCCCAGGTTAATCAGATCTTAATGGCCGGGGATGTCATCCGAACCGGGCCGGCCTCGGGTGCGGCCATTCTCTGTGTGGACGAAAGCCAGATCAGGCTTAATGAGAATACCTCCCTGGAGTTACGCCGGGCCGCGCCTTCCCCCCGCCTGCGCCTGGCTGAGGTCGTTCCCGCGGCGGTATCCCAGACGGTGGAGAGTTTATACGGGGTGTCCCAGGGGGAGATCTGGCTGCGCAATAAAAATGATAAATTCCGCTTTGAACTGGAGACCCCGGCGGCTACGGCGGCCATTCGAGGCACGGAGTTCAACCTGCGGGTGGGCCTGGACGGGTTGAGCGTCATTACCCTCCTGGAGGGGAGACTGCAGTTTGCCAACCCTTATGGGGAACTTATTTTGGAAGCGGGGGAGGAAGGCCTGGCCCGGCCAGGCCAGGCGCCCACCAAGCGGGTCGTGGTCAATCCCGCCGATGCAGTGCAGTGGTCCCTCTTTTACCCCGGCATGTTCAGCTACCGGGATATAACCCTGAACCCGCAGGCCATGCCCGGAGCATCTCCTCTGCTTCTGGGTGCGGTGGAAGACTATAATAACGGACGGTTGCAGGAGGCGCGCCAGGCTGCCGAGGCCGTGCGGCAACGGGAACCGGACAACCCCGCCGCCCTCACCCTCCTGGGCTGGATTTCCCTGCAGGACCAGGCCCCCCAGGAGGCCAGGGAGTATTTCCAGCGTGTTCGGCCAGAAAATGACTTCAGCCAAGTGGGCCTAGCCCTGGCCCGCTATCGCCTGGGGGATCTCTCCGGGGCCCTTGCCGTGATGCAGCCTGCTACTCAGACCCGGCCTGCCTCACCCCTGCTCCTGACCATGCAGGGTTATTTCAGCCTCCTGGCCGGAAGGCCCCAGGAGGCTCAGCGGCTTATGGAAGCTGCCATGGCCGGGGCTCCCGATTTCGTCCTGCCCCGGTCTTTCCTGGTCCAGATTTTTATCGTCCAGAACCGCAAGGCCGAGGCCCGCCGACTGGCCGAGCAGTTAATAGCCGCCGCCCCTCGCTCGCCGCAGGCCCACTTGGCCATGGGACTGGTACAGATCGCCTTTTTTGACCTCCCTGCGGCCATCCGAAGTTTTCAGACCGCGGTGTCCCTGGACCCCCGGTTCCTGGAAGCCCATATCTATCTGGCGAAGATCTGGTTGGGCTCCGACTACCTGGATAGAGCCCGGAAAGTCGTGGAAGTAGCCCAACAACTGGCCCCGGAGGAGGGAGAAGTATTATCCATGGCCGGTTTCGTCCGCCTGGCTTATCGGGATTTTGACGGCGCCAGAAGGCTTTTTCAGAGGGCCGTGGAAGTAAACCCGAGGTTGGGAGAACCGCATCTGGGTCTGGGCATTGTCGCTTTCCGTTACCGGCAGATGGAGCAGGGCCTGTCGTCCATGCTCATCGCCACTTTGCTGGAACCCCGGGTTTCCCTCTTTCAATCGGCCTTGGGCAAGGCCCTCTACCAGGTGCGGGCCTTTGATAAAGCCCTGGATGTCTATGACTACGCCAAAACCCTGGACCCGAGGGACCCCACCCCCTATCTATATAGGGGCATCGCCCTCACCGACCTGAACCGCCCCGGAGAGGCCGTCCAGGAGATTAACCGCTCCATTGAATTAAATGACAACCGGGCGGTTTACCGCACCCGCCTGGCCCTGGACCGGGACCTGTCGGTGCGCAACTTCAATCTGGCGAAATCCTACGCCCAACTTGGGCTCTATGACTGGGCCTACCGCAAGGCGGTGACTTCGGTGCAGAAAGACCCCACCAACGCCTCGGGCTACCTGTTCCTGAGCAGCGCTTTCGCCGCTTCCCGCAACCGCCTGGGCTCCGGCCTCTCCGCCCTGCTGCTCTACAAGCTGCTTTCGCCGGCCAATGAGAACACCTTCAGTCAGTTTCTGGTGGGCCAATCCACCATCGACTACACCCCCATGTTCGAAATGCCCTACGCTCGGGTGCTGACTCAGGGGAGCATCGGCACCTGGACGAACCGAAAGGCAATCACGGACAATTTTATCGAGGCTTACGGCGGCCGCCCCGGGCTGGCCTTTGATGTCGCCGGGTTTTACAATGAAGACCAGGGATTTCGGGCCAAAAATGGGGATAATAAAACTTATTCCAGTATCAACATCGCCAAATGGGAGCCCACGGTAAAAAACTCGATCCTGGGCGGCTTTTCCTATTTTGATTCCGAGGGTGGCGACACCGGCAACCTCAATGACGCCGGCTATCAGAATATCCAAAATTACCGCAGATATTCTCACTCAAAAATTTATGACGTGGGTTTCGTGCACCGGTTCAATCCCAATGCCACGTTTTTGTC
>VGSX01000286.1 GCA_016874895.1 Deltaproteobacteria bacterium | reverse complement strand
CAGGCTGCATCTGTACGGCACCTGGCTTGTGGGGGCCGGCTGGGTCAGTCAGGGTGCGGCCCTGATGGTGCAGACACTGGATCTGGGGTTTTTCCCGGTGGGTAGCCTGGGAGGGGCCTTGGGCCTGTTTAGCTGGACCCTGGTGGCCGCTTTCCTTTTTCTGAACTGGCGCCACCCCGTCAAGGTCCTGGGCGCGCTGCTCACTCCCCTGGCCTGGCTGCTGGTCTACGGCTCCTGGATACTGCCTCATCCCGGCGAAATCCCGCCGCTGTTGCAGAGCTTCTGGCTCACCTTTCACATCGGGGCCGTTTTCCTGGGAAACGCCACCTTTACCCTGGCCTTTCTGGGGGGTATACTCTACCTGGTGCAGGAGCGCCAGCTCAAGACCAAAAAATTCGGCTTTTTCTACAAACGTCTGCCGTCCCTGGAGACTCTGGACGCCTTGAATTATTATTGCATCAACGTGGGATTTCCCCTGCTCACCCTGGGAATCGTCAGCGGCTCCCTCTATGCCCAGTATACTTTAGGAGCTTTTTGGCAATGGGACCCCAAGGAGACCATGACACTCATCGCCTGGCTGCTCTATGCCGGGCTGTTGCATGCCCGGCTGGTGGCGGGCTGGCGGGGGCGGCGGGCGGCGCTCATGGCCATTGCCGGTTTTCTGGTGCTCCTGGCCACTTTCTTCGGGGCTGATTTCTGGCAGCGGAGTTATCATCGTTTCGGCGACGGGGGGCGGTTCCTGTGACCCTGGTTATCCTCGGTCTGAATCATAAAACTGCGCCGGTGGAACTCCGGGAGCAGCTCGCCTGCCTGGCCCCGGACCCCGCTGCGGCCTATCAACGCCTGCGGCTGATTTCGGCTATACAGGAATCAATGCTCTATGCCACCTGCAATCGGGTGGAGGTGCTTTTCGCCACCCCCGAGCCAGATGCTGCGGTCCCCCAAATCAGGGACTTTTTTATAGAGCAACCGGAGTTGTCCGGCGCCGATATCTCTGCGGCCCTTTATGAACACCGGGAGGCCGAGGCCGTCAGTCACCTGTTTCGGGTGGCCTGCGGCCTGGACTCCATGATCATGGGGGAGCCCCAGATTCTGGGCCAAGTCAAGGCGGCTTACCGTCTCGCCGCCGGTCAGCAGGCCACCGGCCCCCTGCTCAACCGCTTGCTCCACAAAACCTTTTCCGTGGCCAAAAAAGTACGCACCGAAACCGGCATCGGCGGCCTGGCCGTGAGCGTCAGTTACGCCGCGGTGGAGTTGGCCCGCAAGATTTTCGGCTCCCTGGCCGGCAAGACCGGTCTCCTCATCGGGGCCGGAGAAATGGCTGAACTGGCCGTGGAACACCTGAAGCGCCAGGGAGTGACCAGGCTCATCGTGGCCAACCGCACCATGGCCCGGGGCCTGGAACTGGCCAAGCGTTTCGGGGGCGAGGCCGTCTCCCTGGCCGAACTGGAAGACCAGCTGCTCAGCGCCGATATCGTCATCAGTTCCACCGGCGCCCCGGAAGCCATCCTCACCAAAGAGCAGGTCAAAAACGCCATGCGCCGGCGCAAGCAGCGGCCCCTGTTCCTCATCGACATCGCCGTGCCCCGGGACCTGGACCCGGGCATCAATGATCTGGACAACGTCTATCTGTATAATATTGACGACCTGCAGGGGGTAATCCAGGCCAACCTGGAGCAGCGCCAGGAAGAGTCGGTGAAGGCGGCCCGGATCATTGAGGCAGAAACCCTTAAGTTCCTGAAGTGGCGGGAAACCCTGGAGGTAACGCCCACCATCGTGGCCCTCCGGGACAAGGCCCAGCAGATCTGGGAGGCGGAGCTGAAAAAGACCCTGCCCCAACTGGGGCCCTTAAGCCCGGAACAGCAAAAATCCCTGGAGGTGCTGGTGGAATCCATCGCCCTGAAACTCCTGCACGATCCCTTCCTCTATCTGAAGCGCAACCACCACCCCAAGAACCGCTCCCGGGAACTGGACCTGGCCCGGCGCCTGTTCAACCTGGACCCCGACCGCCAGGAAGATTTGTTATAGAGCTGCCCGCGGCCGCTGGATTGAGCGCGCCCGGTAATGCCTCGAACCTCTGCGTCTCGGCTGGTTTTATGGTTCACCGCAGAGACGTAGAGGCCGCAGAGGACAATAAGATGCTTCAAACTTCGAACCTTAAACTGTGAACTGTGAACTATTTCCTAACAGGAGACCGCGATGATGCAGCACCAGGCGATGCCAGTGAAAGAGAGCATCCGCACCGGCACCAGTCCCGAGACACTGGCCCAGGCCATCCTGGATAATCTCTATTACATCCAGGGACGCTTCCCCCAAATGGCAACCCCTAACGACTGGTACATGGCTCTGGCTTACACGGTGCGGGACCGTCTGCTCCATGACTGGGTCCGAACCATACAAGCCATTATTGAGGAACGCTCCAAGGTGGTGACATATCTCTCGGCGGAATTCCTCCTGGGGCCCCAGTTGGGTAACAATCTTCTGAGCCTGGGCATCTTGGAGCAGGCCAGGCAGGCCGTGGCCCAACACGGAATTGACCTGGAGGAGCTCTTCCTGCAGGAACGAGAACCCGGGTTGGGAAACGGCGGCTTAGGCAGACTGGCGGCCTGCTACCTGGACTCCCTGGCCTCCCTGGAAGTCCCCGCCATCGGCTACGGTATCCGCTACGAATTCGGCATCTTCAGCCAGGAAATCCGGGACGGCTGGCAGGTGGAGCGCACCGACAAATGGCTGGAAATGGGAAATCCCTGGGAGATCTGCCGACCGGAAATCGCCTATCAGGTGGGCTGGAAAGGACACACGGAAACATATTGTGACGACACCGGCCGGCAGCGCTGGCGTTGGGTGCCGGGGAGGATGGTTAAGGGCGAGGCCCACGACTACCCTGTCCCGGGCTACCGGAACCAGACCACCAATATCCTGCGGTTGTGGAAGGCCGAAGCAATAGAATCCTTCGATTTCGAGGACTTCAATATAGGCGACTACTATGGGGCGGTCAAGGCCAAGGTGGAATCCGAGAACATTACCAAGGTGCTCTATCCCAATGATGAACCCGTGGTGGGCAAACAGCTCCGCCTGGCCCAGCAGAACTTTTTCGTCTCCTGCTCCCTCCAGGATATGATCCGCATCCACCTGCGGCGCTATGATTCCTTGGACAATTTCGGCGACTCCTTTGCGATCCAGCTCAACGACACGCACCCTGCCCTGGCCGTGGCGGAGCTGATGCGGCTGTTGCTGGACGACCATCTCTACAACTGGGAACAGGCCTGGGAGATTACCCGAAAAGCCCTGGCCTTCACCAATCACACCCTGTTGCCCGAGGCCCTGGAAAAATGGCCCCTAACCTTCTTTGCCGAACTTCTCCCCCGGCACCTGGAAATTATTTATGAAATCAATCACCGGTTTCTGTACGAGGTCCGCCACCGCTATCCTTTGGAGGAAGACCGGATTGAACGGCTTTCCCTCATCGACGAAAGCGGCAGCAAATATGTGCGCATGGCCAATCTGGCCTGCGTGGGCAGCCACGCCATTAACGGGGTGGCGGCCCTCCACTCCGATCTGATCAGAGAAACCCTGTTTAAAGACTTTTATGACCTGTGGCCGGAAAAATTTCATAACATCACCAACGGGGTGACGCCCCGGCGTTTCCTGCTGCTGAGCAACCCTGCCCTCAGCCGCCTCATCAGCCGCCAGATCGGGGACAACTGGATCACCCACCTGGAGGACCTCAAACGCCTGGAAAAATTCGCTGAAAATCTGGATTTCCAACTAGCCTGGCGCCAGGTGAAGCAGGAGAACAAGCAGGACCTGGCCGCCATCATCCGGGAAAAAACCGGGATTGTGGTGGATCCGGCCGGTCTCTTTGATATCATGGTGAAACGTATTCACGAGTATAAACGGCAGCATTTAAAGGTGCTGCACATTATCACCCTCTACCATCGCCTGAAGCGCCAACCCGGGCTGGATATCACCCCCCGGACCTTCATCTTCGGGGGCAAGGCGGCTCCCGGCTACCACATGGCCAAGCTCATCATCAAGCTCATCAACTCTGTAGCGGAAGAGGTCAACCACGATCCTGTCCTGGAAGGACGCCTGAAGGTGGTGTTCTGCCCGGATTTCAACGTCAAAAAAGCCCAGGCAATCTATCCCGCGGCGGATCTCTCGGAACAGATTTCCATGGCCGGCAAGGAGGCCTCCGGCACCGGCAACATGAAATTCGCCCTGAACGGCGCCCTTACCATCGGCACCCTGGACGGAGCCAACGTGGAGATCCGGGAAGAGGTGGGCCCGGAAAATTTCTTCCTGTTCGGGCACAGGGTGGAGGAGGTAAACCGTCTGAAGGCCGAAGGCTATAACCCGCAGCACTTTTTCCAGGAAGACGAAGAGCTCCGGGCGGCTCTGGACCTTATTCGCACAGGATTTTTTTCCCACGGCGACCGGGATCTGTTCAAACCCCTGGTAGATGAACTCCTCTACCGCGACACCTACCTCCTCCTGGCCGACTACCGGTCCTATGTAGACCGGCAGGAGGAAGTGGACCACATCTTCCGAGACCAGCCGCGCTGGACCCGCATGTCCATTCTCAATGCGGCCCGCATGGGCAAATTCTCCTCGGACCGGTCCATC
>VGSX01000285.1 GCA_016874895.1 Deltaproteobacteria bacterium | reverse complement strand
CTGATTTTTCGCTCAGTTTCCCTAACCCATTGTTTTTGCTGAAAGCTGATTGCTGATAGCTGAACGCCTACTCGTAAGCGTTCAGCGGTCAGCTTACAGCCATCAGCTAATGCTTTAAATTCAAATCGTTATTCCAAGGTGGCGGATCACTGATTTTTCGCTTAGTTTCCCTAACCCATTGTTTTTGTTGAAAGCTGATTGCTGATAGCTGAACGCCTACTCGTAAGCGTTCAGCGGTCAGCTTACAGCCATCAGCTAATGCTTTAAATTCAAATAGTTATTCCAAGGTGGCGGATCACTGATTTTTCGCTTAGTTTCCCTAACCCATTGTTTTTGTTGAAAGCTGATTGCTGATAGCTGAACGCCTACTTTTTTTCAAAGTAAAATATAATGAGAAACTTATTTGACCCCATGGATTCCCGTGTCGTTCACGTCAATATCGAAGACGAGATCCGCAAGTCCTATCTGGAATATGCCTTGTCGGTCATCATCGGCCGGGCCCTGCCCGATGTCCGGGATGGCTTGAAACCGGTGCACCGCCGGATCCTCTTCGCCATGTCCGAGACCGGCAACGATTACAACAAGCCCTATAAAAAATCGGCCCGCATCGTGGGCGACGTCATCGGTAAATACCACCCCCACGGCGACACCGCGGTGTATGACGCCATCGTCCGCATGGCCCAGGATTTTTCCCTGCGCTATCCCCTGGTGGACGGCCAGGGGAATTTCGGCTCCATCGACGGGGACGCCCCGGCGGCCATGCGCTACACTGAAATCCGCATGACCCGCCTGGCTGCAGAACTGCTCCAGGACCTGGAAAAGGAAACGGTGGATTTTGTCCCCAACTATGACGGTTCCCTGCAGGAACCCCTGGTCCTGCCAGCCCGGGCGCCCAACCTGCTGATCAACGGCTCCTCCGGCATTGCCGTGGGCATGGCCACCAACATCCCGCCGCACAATCTGTCGGAAGTCTGCGACGCCTTACTCGCCCTGATCCGAAATCCCCATATTACCCTGGAGGAACTCCTGACCATCATCCCCGGACCGGATTTCCCCACGGCCGGCTTTATTTATGGGGTGGAAGGCATCTCCGAGGCCTACCGCACCGGCAAGGGGCTTATCCGCCTGAGGGCCCGCACCACCATGGAACACCGGGGCGGGCGGGATTATATCATTATCCATGAGCTGCCCTACCAGGTAAACAAGGCCAAGCTCGTCGAACGCATCGCGGAACTGGTCAAAGATAAAAAAATCGAGGGCATCTCCGACCTCCGGGATGAATCCGACCGGGAAGGTATGCGGGTGGTCATCCAGTTGCGCCGGGATGAAATGCCCCAGCCCATTCTCAATCAACTTTTTGCCCACACCCAGATGCAGGTCACCTATGGCATCAACCTGGTGGCCATCGTCAACAATCGGCCGGAGGTTCTCACCCTCCCGGACATACTCCAGGAATTCATCAAACACCGGCGGGAGGTCATCGTCCGGCGGACCCGGTTTGAGCTGCGCAAGGCCGAGGAGCGGGCCCACATCCTGGCCGGCCTGAAAATTGCCCTGGACCATCTGGATCAGATTATTGCCCTGATCCGGGCCGCGGCCAGTCCCGCCACCGCCCGGGGCCAGCTGGTGGAGCGCTTCGAGCTGACGGAAATCCAGGCCCAGGCCATCCTGGATATGCGGCTGCAAAGACTGACGGGACTGGAACGTCAAAAGATCATCGACGAATACGACCAATTGTTGGCTGCCATTGCCCGCCTTAAAGAGATTCTGGCTAACGAAGCCCTGGTCTATAAATTAATCGAAGAGGACCTCCTCGATCTGAAAAACCGCTTCGGGGATGCCCGGCGCACGGAAATTGTCCGGGAAACCGCAGAATTAACCCTGGAAGACCTTATTCCGGATGAAGAAATGGTGGTCACCGTCTCCCATCAGGGCTATATCAAGCGCAATCCGCTGACCCTGTACCGCAGCCAGCGCCGGGGCGGCAAAGGCCGCACCGGCATGACCATTAAAGAAGATGATTTCGTCTCCCAGCTTTATATCGCCTCAACTCACAGCTATTTCCTCATCTTCAGCAACCTGGGAAGAATATACTGGCTGAAGGTCCACGAAATTCCCCCGGCCAGTCCCAATGCCCGGGGCAAGGCCATCGTCAACCTCCTCAATTTCGGCCCCCAGGAAAAATTGACCACCATCCTGCCTATCCGGGAGTTCGTCCCGGACCATTATCTCATCATGGCCACCAAACGGGGCATTGTCAAAAAAACCGAGTTGATGAACTTCAGCCGGCCCCGTTCCGGGGGACTCATTGCCTGCACCCTGGACCCGGAGGATGAATTGGTCAGCGTGGCCCGCACCGATGGGACCCGGGAGGTTTTTTTGGGCACCAGTCAGGGGAAGATCATCCGCTTTCACGAAGAGGACGTCCGTGATATGGGGCGAACCGCCCGGGGTGTCAAGGGCATGGCCGTGGCCGAGGACGACGCCATCGTGGGCATGGAAATTCTCACCGAAGAAGGGGCCATCCTCACCGTCACGGCCAACGGCTACGGCAAACGCACCCGCCACGAAGAGTATCGCCACCAGAGGCGGGGCGGCCAAGGCCTGTTGGCCATGCGCATCACCGACCGCAACGGGCCGGTGATGGGTATTTTGCAGGTCACGGAGGATGATGAAGTGATGCTCATCACCGACAGGGGAAAAATCATCCGCCTGCCGGTGGCCGGCATCTCCCTCATAGGCAGAATTACTCAGGGGGTAAAACTTATCGACACGGAAGCCGAGGAACGGGTGGTGAGCATCGCCCGCCTGGCGGAAAAGGGAGAAGAAGGAGATTAAGACGCAAATCCGGGAAGACAATGACGGCGTCGCCGTCATCGGCGCCGGCAGTTGGGGCACGGCCTTGGCCGAGCATCTGGCCAGGCAAGGCACGGCAGTCCGGCTGTGGGTCTATGAACCGCAGCTGCTGGCCATTCTCCGCCAACAGCGCCAAAACACCATGTTCCTGCCAAGCGTGCCGTTATCACCCACCATCAGCTTTCATGGCGAGGTGAATGAGGCGGCTGCGGGCGCCAGCATCGTGGTCATGGCCGTCCCCTCCCATGTCTTCCGGCAGGTGTTAAACACCCTGCAGCCAACCGACCCGAAAAAACTCATTTTAGTCAGCGCCACAAAGGGAATTGAAAATGATACCCTTTTAACCATGGAGGGGGTGGTGCGGGAGGTTCTCGGGCCCCAGTGCCCCTACGCCATTCTGTCCGGGCCGAGCTTCGCCGGGGAGGTATCCCAGGCCCAACCCACGGTGGTGACCGTGGCCAGCCGCCAACGGTCTGCAGCCAAGGCCATCCAGCAATTGTTCTCCTCTCCCACTTTCCGCGTCTATACCACGTATGACGTCACCGGGGTGGAGCTTGGGGGGGCCCTGAAAAATGTCATGGCCCTGGGGGCGGGCATCCTGGAGGGCCTGGGTTTGGGGGCCAACCCCCGGGCCGCCCTGATCACCCGGGGCCTGGCGGAAATTATCCGGCTCGGGACCAGGCTCGGGGCCAACCCCATGACCCTGGCCGGCTTATCGGGCCTGGGGGATCTGGTCCTCACCTGCACCAGCACCCAATCCCGCAATTATCGGGTGGGGGTGCAACTGGGCTCCGGCCTCAAACTTAAAGAAATTCTGGCAAATATGAAAATGGTGGCCGAAGGGGTGAAAACCGCCGCGGCCACCCATTTCCTGGCCCAGAAACTGGGTGTGGAAATGCCCATCGTGGAGCAGGTGTACCGCATCCTGTATGAGGATCAGGCCCCCCGCAAGGCGGTGCGGATTCTCATGACCCGGGAACTTAAAGACGAAATCGACGCCATGGCGGAAAGCTGGTAAAATGCATGGGTACACCTGAGGCCGAATCACCGGTATTTCTCTGCCAGCAGTGCGGCGAGTGCTGTCAGGGCAAAGGGGGCATCCTGCCCACCCCGGTGGAGATTGAGCTGATGGCGCACTTTCTGAAAATTCCCGGGGCGCATTTCCGACGGGACTACCTGGAACAGACGCCTCTGGGACCGGCGGTGAAAAATAAACCGGGGGGGGGCTGCATCTTTAATGAGCAGGGGCGTTGCCGCATTCATCCGGTGAAACCGCGCATCTGCCGGGACTGGCCCTTTTTGCCGGCCATCCTGCTGCATGAAAACGAATTCGAGGCCTCCAAGGAGGCCTGCCCGGGGCTTAACCCGGACAGCCGCCATGAGGACTTTCTGAAGTGGTGGCAGGAGAAAATCAGTTAGGCTTTAACCCTTGTATAACACCTGACCCGCACCGATAGGCAATGGATTCATGGAAACGACAACCCGACCTTATTACATTACCACCCCGATTTATTACGTGAATGCCGAACCGCACCTCGGCCATGCCTACACCACCATTGTAGCCGATACCCTGGCCCGGTTTCACCGCCTCATGGGCCGGGAGACCTTCTTTCAGACCGGTTCCGACGAACACGGCGAGAAAGTGGTGGAGGCGGCCCGGGCCAAGGGTATGCCGGTACAGGAATATGTTGACTTCGTCAGCGGCAAGTTTCGCCATGCCTGGGATGAGCTGCAGATCAGCTATGATAACTTTATCCGCACCACCGAGGACCG
>VGSX01000284.1 GCA_016874895.1 Deltaproteobacteria bacterium | reverse complement strand
CCCGGATTTCGGTCATAGTCCCGTCACTCAAACCCACCTGGACCTCGAGCGGTTGGACAAAAGAGCGCTGGGGGATCCACAAAGTCCCCTGGCCCCAGGCCGGGTCCCGATCCTGGGCCGACGCCGTTCCAACCCCGACCTTGCCGGGCTTTTCTGAATCTGTGGACCTGGTGCGAAATGCCGGGGCCACCTGTTCCGGTTGCGGCAGCCAGCGCAGGGCCGCATTGGGCGCCAGCAACACATCGGGCCGGGTGGCCAGCAGAAATTTGACGTTGGCCGTCAAATAGGGCATCAGCCGGCCGTCCTGGTTATCCGTGTTAACCTCCACGGTGTAGGTGACCACGTTCTGGGTCATGGTGGCATTGAGCCTGATCTTGCCCACCTGGCCCACAAATATTTCCCGGGGAAAGGCGTCCACGGTGAAGGTCACCGGCTGACCGATCCGGATATGGCCGATATCGGCCTCGTTCACGGGCACCCAGATCTGCAGACGTTTAAGATCCTTGGCAATGAGAAAAAGACTGGGGGCATTGAGGCTGGCCACTACAGTCTGCCCGATATTCACCCGGCGGTCGATGATCACCCCGTCCACCGGGGATTTGATGGTACAGTAGGCCAGGTTCTGATTGGCCTTTTGTAACACCGCCTCGGCCTGGGACACGGCTTCCCTGGCCTGCCGCAGGGCCGCCTGGCCCACGTTGAGATTTGCCCGGGCGATCTCAAAATCGGACCTGGCCGCATCAAAGTCGCTCTGGGACAAGGCCTCGGAGGGCCCTAAATGCTGGGCCCGCCGCCATTCGCTCTCCGCCTGAAAAAGCTTGGCCTTGTATTGACCCAGATCAGCTTCGGCCCGCTGCACGTTGGCCCGGGCCTGAGCCACCTGCGCCCTGGCCTGGGAAACCTCGGCGGCGTAGAGGGAATCATCTATCCGGGCCAGAATGGTCCCTTTTTCCACAAAAGAGCCATAGTCCACCGTCTTGCCGTCTTTGGCCTGGCCGAAAGCCACGATCTTGCCGGCCACCTGGGAGCCCACGTCCACCAGTTCTTCCGGCTGCACCGTGCCGGTGGCGCTCACCGTCACCTCCAGGTCGCCCCTGGTCAGGGCGGCAAGCCGGAAAGAATGCGAACTGCTTCCCGGCCCGCCCCAGAACCACCAGGATGCCAGGAGCGCCACCAGGACGGCCAGCACCATAAAGCCGAGAAACTTCCTGCCAGGATGCTTAAGAAAAGAAATGAGCTTAATCATAATACCTTGAAACCTTCAAACAAATCCAGCTAACGTTTACCTACTCTCTAACGATAATACTTTCTCAAAGTAATAACACGAAAAAATCACTTTATCGGCGTTTTCAACCGTCTATTAAAGCAAGCTTCCCGGTGGTTCGGGCTTTCAGCCTAAGCATCTGGCGCAGGCAGCATACAGATGACGGCTGCATGCTTTTTTTATATTATCATTTACTCTGATATGATAAAAGATATCAGGAAATGGCGGGAGGAGGAAGTATGGCTGATCTTCCGCTATATCCTGAAATTATCAGAAATATCTCTGTGTTGTCGGAGAGAAGCATGGGTTTTTGGGAAGACCCGGCCCAGTCGCCGGTGAATAACGCCACCTATGAAATACAGAAGAATCGCCCTTATGTGACCCTCACCTATGCCCAAAGTCTGGATGGGGCCATTGCCGCGCGGCCCGGCCACTCCCTGGCCCTGAGCTGCCGGGAATCCCAGACCATGACGCATACCTTGAGAGCCCGCCACGACGCCATTTTAGTGGGGATTGGGACAGTGTTGGCGGACAATCCCAGCCTGACCGTCAGGCTGGTTGAAGGCAAAAACCCCCAGCCGGTGATCTTGGACAGCCGGCTGCGTTTCCCCCTTTACGCCAAGTTATTGCGCCAAACAAACCACGCCCCGTGGATCATCACCAGTTTCGAAGCCGAGCCGGAACGACAGGCGGCCCTGGAAAGTCTCGGGGCCAGGGTCTATCGCTTGCCCTCCGGCGAAAACGGCGGCATCGAGTTGAACGAGCTGCTCCACATGTTGGGGGAACAAGGCGTGGAAAGCCTGATGGTGGAGGGAGGAGCCCAGATTATTACCAGTTTTTTGGGATATCAAGTGGTTGATCAAATTATCGTCACCATTGCCCCGGTTCTGGTGGGTGGGGTGCGGGTTCTGGACATCTTGCACCAGCCCCGTCCGAAAAAATTTCCTCGCCTGGTGAATGTCGAATACCAAAGGATCGGCGGAGATTTGGTGGTTAGGGGATTCCCGGATTGGCAGGTATAAATGTTCCGAAAGGCCCTCTATTTTTTGGGACCGGCCCAGGTTGAAGTCAGAGAGGAACCTCTGCCGCGTCCCGGTCCAGAACAGGTTTTGGTCAAAACCATGGTTTCCGCCATCAGCCCGGGAACCGAACTGCTGATCTATCGCAATGAGTTCCCGCCGGAGGTGCCTGTGGACGCCACCATCCCGGCCTTGGCGGGGTCCTTTCGTTATCCCTTGAAGTACGGCTACGCTGCGGTGGGTGAGGTGGTGGAGGTGGGCTCGCAGATTGCCGGAGAGTGGCTCGGCCGCTTAATATTTGCTTTTCACCCCCATGAGAGCCACTTTGTTGCCTATCCGGAGGAATTGCTGCCCCTTCCCCGGGGCATGTCACCCGAAGTGGCCGCCCTTCTGCCCAACATGGAAACCGCGGTGACCCTTATGCTGGATGGCGCCCCGCTCCTGGGGGAACAGGTGGTGGTGTTCGGACAGGGGATAGTGGGGCTGCTGCTGACGGCCCTGCTGGCCAAAATGCCTTTAACGAGCCTCGTGACCCTGGACCCTCTGGCCCATCGCCGTTCAGCCTCCCTCTCCTTGGGGGCGCACCACAGCCTGGACCCGAGGGAGGCCCAGCTTCCGGCAAACCTCCTGTCTTTGCTGCGAGACAGCCGCTTTTATGCCGGCGCCGACCTGACCTATGAAGTCTCCGGCCAGCCCTCGGCCCTGGATCAGGCCATTGCCATTGCCGGGTACCACAGCCGGATAGTGGTGGGATCCTGGTACGGCCGGAAAAAGGCGGCCTTAAATCTTGGCGGCGTCTTTCACCGGAGCCGCATCCGCCTGGTGAGCAGCCAGGTGAGCAGCATCGCCCCCGAGCTCACCGGCCGTTGGCCCAAACCGAGACTCCTAAATTGTGCCTGGCGCTTGTTGCAGGAAAGCAACTTGAAGCTCCTTATTACACACACGTTTAATCTGGCTGAAGCTGCTTCGGCCTATGACATGCTGGACAAAAATCCCCAGCAGGCCATTCAGGTAATCCTGCAATACTGAAACCCCTAATGTAACTTACAATCGGAGCCTGTGCATGTATACCCTGGCGGTGAAACGGAGTCTGATAGCTCAGCATTATCTGGTGGGAGGAGACTGGGGCCCGGAAAACATGCGCCACTCGCATCATTATCAGATTGAGGTGCAACTTTTCAGCCGGGAACTGGATCACCACGGGTACCTGGTGGATATCGTCGAAGTGGAGGCCCGTCTGGATGAGTTGCTGGACTACTATCGGGACCAAACCCTCAACGACCTGCCGGAGTTTGCCGGACTCAATCCCAGCATCGAGCATTTCGCCCGCCTTTTCTGTCAGCAACTCCGGCAGCGCCTCACCGCCCCCAATCTCACGGCCCTGCAGGTGACCGTCTGGGAGAACGAGATCGCCTGGACCGCCTACCGCGAGGAGCTCTGATGCGCCTCGGGTTGGCCCTTTACGGCAACTTGGACATCATCACCGGCGGTTTTCTTTTTGATAAGCAGGTCGTGGATTATCTGCGGCGGCAGGGCGACGAAGTGGATATCATCTCCCTGCCCTGGCGGCCTTATGGCCTGGGCCTCCTTCACAACGCCCACTCCGGCCTGAAGCGTCGTCTGCGACGGGCTCCTTACGATGTCCTCATACAGGACGAACTGGTCCACCCCTCATTTTTCTGGCTGAATCAACGCCTCAAACCCGGTATCGGTTATCCCGTCATCAGCCTGGTGCATCTGCTTCGTTCCACCGAAGAGCGTCCGGCCTGGCAGAACCAGCTTTACCGATGGGTGGAGCGCCAGTATCTGCAATCCGTAGACGGTTTCATTTTCATCAGCCGCCATACCCAGGTCCTGGTGGAAGCAATACTGGGCCATGCCAAACCCTGCACCATCGCTTATTCCGCCGGGGACCGGTTGGGAGGCCTGACCCCGGAGCAGATAACCGCCCGCGTCCTGGCCCCGGGGCCCCGGCAGATCATCTTCCTCGGAGCCGTGATCCCGCGCAAAGGCTTGGATGTTCTGCTCCAGGCCCTGGCTCCCCTGAAAAACGAAGCCTGGCAGTTAATCGTTGTCGGGAGCCTGAGCACCGACCGGCATTATGCCGGAAAAATCCATAAACTCATCAGCAGGCTGGGATTAACCCACCAAGTTGATCTCCCCGGCATCCTCCTGGGATCCGACCTCATCGCCTGCCTCAACCGGAGCCATATCCTGGCGGTGCCTTCCTACATCGAAGGGCTGGCCCTGGCGTATTTAGAGGGCATGCATTACGGCCTGGTCCCTCTGGCCTCCACCGGGGGAGCGGCTGGAGAGGTTATAACTCCCGGCCGGGACGGTTTTCTGATTCCTCCCAAAGACGTC
>VGSX01000283.1 GCA_016874895.1 Deltaproteobacteria bacterium | reverse complement strand
CGGCGCGGCCACGGCCGTCAGTTATTGGGGGGACCAGTGGGAGCGCCGGGAGAGGCAGCTCCCCCTGGGGCACGAGCAATTTTTCCAGGATTTAAGGTTGTTTTACGAGACCGACGACTATATCTTTGTGCACGCCGGTTTGCGCCCCGGGTTACCGCTGGCCGCCCAGCAGGAAGAGGATCTCTTGTGGATCCGCAAAGAATTCATCATCTCGGAATATAATTTCGGGCGGAAAGTAGTTTTCGGCCATACGCCATTTCGGGTTCCCCTGGTATTGGGAAACAAAATCGGCATCGACACCGGAGCAGTATACGGCAACAAACTTACCTGCGTCCAGTTGCCCGAAAAGATTTTTTTTTCGGTTCCCTGAGGGTCTGATATAAAATTTTTTTGAGGACATCTAGCTGCGCACAGCGATTGTAGGGGCGGTTCGCGAACCGCCCCTACGAAAAGGTATTATCTCGTGCCCGAGGTGAACTTGGGAACGAGATAAAAGCTGAATGCTGAGAGCTGACAGCCTACTTTTAGCTGACAGCCTATTTTTATGATATCCTGCCAACGCCGGCTCATTAAGCCTACGGTATGCTGTAAAGCGGCCCATTGCTTGCGGGATGGAGGAGTTTAAAGGATGTTAAGGAAAATTCGGTTAAAATTTCTCATCCTGGTGTTGCTCACCCTGGCGTCCATCATGTTGATGCTGCCATCCGTGATGACGCTGCCGGATTGGTACACCAATTATATCTGGCGGCAGGGCTTCCAACTGGGCCTTGACCTGAGGGGCGGCACCCATCTCATCCTGCAGGTGGATACGGACCAGATGGTCCAGAATAACTTGAACATGCAGGGCCAGGAGATCAAAGACCTCAGCGCCAAGCGCGGTCTGGACCTGCAGGTCGGCGCGTCCCAGAGCGGCGTTTTGCCCGTAAATCTGGCCAGAATGGATGACCAGGCGGTCTTCGCCAACCTGATCAAGGAGGAATTTCCCCAGCTTGAGATCACCGGCTCGTCCCGCCAAGGCGAGGGCATGGCTTATACCCTGGCCTTGCTCCCCCGGGTGGTAACGGAACTCCAGGAACACACCCAGGCCCAGAGCCTGGAGATTATCCGCAACCGGATAGACCAGTTCGGGGTGACGGAACCGGTCATCGTGCCCCAGGGGGCTGACCAGATCGTGGTGCAATTGCCCGGCCTGCAGGATCCGCAACGGGCCATAGACCTCATCGGCCAGACCGCGCAGTTGGAATTTAAATTGGTGGAAGAGCAGCACGGCCTGCAGCTGGACGAACTCATCGATGCCGCCAAAGCCCAGGGCATCCTGAAACCCGGTTATACCAGGGAGGAATTAAACTTCGCCCTGGCCGGCAAGCTGCCCCCGGACACTGAGATCTATATCGAAAGAACCGTGGATTCAACCACCAAGGCCGTCAAACGCCTGCCCATCCTGGTTCAGAAGAAGACCCTGATGACCGGCGCGGCCATCAAAGCCGCTGTGGTCCGCCTGGGGGATTACAACGAACCCTATGTGTCGGTGGATTTCAATGCTCCGGGAAGCCGGCAGTTCGCCCAGATCACCGGGGCCAACGTGGGCCGCCGCCTGGCCATTATCCTGGATGACGTGGTGCGCTCGGCGCCCGTGATCAAGGAACGCATCGCCGGGGGCAAAGCCCAGATCACCGGCTCCTACACCCACGAAGAAGCCCACGACCTGGCCATTGTGCTCCGGGCCGGGGCCCTGCCGGCCAGTGTCCGGATCGTCCAAAACATCACCGTGGGGCCCACCCTGGGTCTTGACTCCATCCACAAGGGCATGACCTCCGGCATCGTCGGCACCATCCTGGTCATCGCCTTTATGATCTTTTATTACCGCTTCTCCGGCCTGGTGGCCAATTATGCTTTAATCCTGAATATTATCATGCTGATGGGGGTGCTTTCCCTGTTCCACGCCACCCTGACCCTGCCGGGTATCGCCGGGATCATCCTCTCGGTGGGCATGGCGGTGGACTCCAACGTGTTGATTTATGAACGCATGCGGGAGGAATTCCACGCCGGCAAGCCCTTAAAGGCCGGCATAGAGGGAGGTTATGATAAGGCCTTCCTCACCATCGTTGACTCCCACGTCACCACCCTTATTACAGCCGTGGCCCTTTTTCTGTTCGGCACCGGCCCCATCCGCGGCTTTGCCGTCACCCTGAGTGTGGGCGTCCTGCTTAACCTCTTCACCGCCCTCTATGGCACCAGGGTGGTGTATGAGTATTTCCTTTATAAAAAATGGCTGACCCGCTTAAGTTTCTTCGAAATCCTGAAAAAAACCAATTTTGACTTCATCGGCTTCCGTAAGTATGCCTTTGCCCTCTCGGGCCTGGTCTGTGCCCTGGGTTTGTTGGCCTTCATCCAACTTTCCCGGGGGCACGGCAACCTGGGGGTGGAATTCGCCGGGGGGGCCATGGTCCAGTTCAAAGCCGAGCAGCCCTTCACCGTGGACGCAGTCCGGAAGGCCTTGAGTGATCGGGGTTGGGGCCATGCCGAAATCCAGCCCGTTGACGCCGGCCAGGGCCTGATGGTGAAACTCAAGAAATCCGAGGAGTCGGTGGGCAGAATGGCCGAGGACATCGGCGCGGCCCTGAACCAGAGCATCACCGGCAACCGCTTCATTATTGAGGGAACCTCGGAAATCGGCGCCTCGGTGAGCCGGGACCTGCGGAAATGGGCCATCATCGCCATTGTCGTTTCTCTCATAGGCATCATTGTTTATCTGGGTTGGCGGTTTGAGCTTATCTTCGGCATCGCCGCGGCCATCGCCACCTTCCACGACGTACTGGCGGTCCTGGGAATTTTTTATTTGTTGGATAAAGAAATCACCCTGCTGGTAGTAACCGCCCTGCTCACCATCGCCGGTTATTCCCTCACCGATACCGTGGTGATTTTCGACCGCATCCGGGAAAATCTGATCAAGACTCGGGTATCCCTGGGAGAGACCATCAATAACAGCATCAATGAGGTTCTCACCCGCACCATTGTCACCACCACCACGGTCTTGCTGGTGTTGTTCGCCCTCCTCTTTCTGGGCGGCGTGGTGATCCGGGACTTTGCCCTGGCCATGATCCTGGGCGCCACCGTGGGGACTTTTTCCTCCATCTTTGTGGCCAGCCCCATTATTTTCGCCTGGCGCAAAGATACCAAAAAGGTGGCGGTCAAAAAAGAAAAGGTCATCGAATTGGCGGCCCAACAGCAGAAACGGGTCCAGAAAAAAGAGACGGTGCAACGGAAAAAAAGCACCCGCAAGTAGCCCGGCGGAAAAAGTGAGAAACGATCATGGCCGATTGCGGTCACCCCCGATGATTAAAATCCCCCCTGACCCACCGTTAGAAAACTGAGCATTACCCACAAGTTTGGCAACGACGGTTTGGCTTGGGGATAACTAAAAGGAATTAATAATTAATGCACCCCCTCACCCTAACCCTCTCCCCCAAGGGGGAGAGGAGATAAGAGAAATGATATCAGCCTGGTAAGCGTTCAGCGGTCAGCTTGCAGCCGTAAGCTAATGCTTTAAATTCAAATAGTTATTCTAAGGTGGCGGATCACTGGTTTTTCGCTTAGTTTCTCTAACCCATTGTTTTTGCTGAAAGCTGATTGCTGAACGCCTACAACTCCTTTAAGTCCCCCTTTTGTAATGGGGATTTAGGGGGATTTTCACAGTTAAATCGATACATCTGCCATGAGTACTATTAAAGCCATCGTCCTGTACGGCTACGGCCTTAACTGCGACCACGAAACCACGTTTGCCCTGGAACTCAGCGGCGCCGAAACGGACCGGGTGCACATCAATGAATTAATCGGCCGCCAGGCAGAGCTCCGTTCCTACCATCTCCTGGCCCTGCCGGGGGGATTTAGTTGGGGGGACGATCACGGGGCCGGGGTGATCCTGGGGTTGCGCCTCAAAATGGCCCTGCGGGACGATTTTGCGGATTTTATCCGGGCAGGCAAGGTTATTATCGGCATCTGCAACGGTTTCCAGGTTTTGGTGAACATGGGCCTGCTCCCCGGCCTGGACGGAGATTATTTTCAGCGCCGGGTGGCCCTGATCCATAACGATTGCGGCAACTTCCGGAACGCCTGGGTTCATCTCCGGGTCCGCCCTACCCGCTGCCCCTTTGTCAAGGATCTGGAACAGCTGGAACTGCCCGTGCGCCATGGGGAGGGGAAGTTTTTCGCGCCCGAAGAGGTGCTAACGGAATTATTTCAGCGCAAACAGGTGGTGCTGCAGTATGCCACCCCCGCCGGCGACCTGGCCCAGGGGCGTTTCCCGGATAATCCCAACGGTTCCTTGCGGGACATCGCCGGCATCTGCGACGCCAGCGGCCGGGTCCTGGGCCTTATGCCCCACCCCGAGGCTTTTATCAGCGCCTTCCAGCACCCCACCTGGACCAGGGAGAAGGACTCCTGGCGGCGTCAGGGCCTTCCCTACCTCGCCCCTCCCGGCGTGGGTTTAAAGATTTTTCACAATGCCGTTGATTATCTCAAAAGCCATTTTTCTTGATGAGGAGACAGACTAAAAACGAGTTCTAGATCTTATTGCCCCCTCACCCTGACCCTCAATGCTGTTGAATTAGGGAGATGGCGAGTTGGCAACTTATTAAAATCCCCCCTGACCCCCCTA
>VGSX01000282.1 GCA_016874895.1 Deltaproteobacteria bacterium | reverse complement strand
GAACACACCAGCGACGGCCACATCACCGAAGACCTGGACGTCAGGAAACAGATGGTGGACAAGCGGCTGCGCAAACTCCAGGGCCTTAAGGCCGAAGTGAGGCCCCCGGACTACGACGGCGATCCCGAGGCGGAGGTGCTTTTCGTCACCTGGGGGTCCAGCCGGGGGGCCGTGCTGGAAGCCGCGGCGGTGCTGCGAAGTCAGGGGCAACGGGTGGCCACCCTCATTTTCTCCCAGGTCTGGCCCCTGCTGCCGGAAGATTTTGTGCCTTATCTTGAGGCAGCCCAAAACGTGATCATGGTGGAGGGCAACGCCACCGGGCAGTTTGCCAGGCTCCTCCGGCGGGAGACGGGCTTCGCATGCCCTTCCCAGATCCTGCGCTATGACGGCCTGCCCCTCACCCCGGAATATATTTTAGAAAAATTATCCTAAAGCCGCGCCTCGGCAGGGAGTGAAAACACCATGTTGGATCTGGAACTATACGGCTCTTACGAAACCGCCTGGTGTCCGGGCTGCGGCAATTTCCGCATTTTGCCGGCCGTGAAAAAAGCCCTGGCGGCCAGCGATCTGGCCCCGCATCAGGTCATTTTCATTTCCGGCATCGGCCAGGCCGCTAAATCGCCCCATTATATGAATGTAAATCTTTTTAATGGCTTGCACGGCCGTTCCCTCCCGGTGGCCACCGGCTGCCGCCTGGCCAACCACCAGGTGCCGGTCGTCGTGGAAAGCGGCGACGGCTGTAATTACGGCGAGGGCGGGAATCATTTTCTGGCGGCCATCCGGCGCAATGTCAATATTACCCTGTTGGTGCATAACAACCAAGTGTATGGCCTCACCAAGGGACAGGCCAGCCCCACCTCCCAGGAAGGGTTTGTCACCAAGGCCCAGCCCCACGGCGTTTACGCCGCGCCCTTTAACCCCCTGGCGATTGCAGTGGCTTTGCAGGCCGGTTTTGTGGCCCGGGGTTTTGTCGGCCTGGAGGACCAGCTAGTGGACCTCATGAAACAGGCTATGGCACATCCGGGTTTCGCCCTGGTGGATATTCTGCAGCCTTGCGTTTCATTTAATAAAGTCAATACCTTCGGCTGGTACAAGAGCCGCTGCCAGCCCCTGCCGGACTCCTACGACTCCACGGATTGGGCCGCAGCCATGCAGACGTCCCTGGAGTGGGGGGACAAAATCCCGGTGGGCCTAATCTATAAAAACACCCGGCCGCCCTTCGAGGCCCATTTTGACCGCCTGCAGGAGGAACCTTTGGTCAAACAGAAATTCGACAAGGAGAAATTTCAGAAATTAATGGATCGTTATAAATAACCAGGTAGGTGGAGCACCATGTCAAAATTTGAAAAAATGTGTCAATGCCAGACGGCCAATTGCGGTTTCATCTATGATCCCGACCGGGGCGATAAAAAGGGCAAAATTCCCAAGGGCACCTGTTTCGAGGACCTGCCCGAGGATTGGAAATGCCCCCTGTGCGGCGTCGGCAAGCAATTTTTCAAGCCTTTGGCCGGGGCGGGCAGCTGATTTTTTCCTGCAGTAAAAAAACCTATACAATCATAAAACCAAGAAAGGAGAAGGAAGCATGAAAAAGTATGTCTGCGGCGTCTGCGGTTTTGTCTATGATCCTGCCAAAGGGGACCCGGAAAATAATATTCCGGCCGGCACCCCTTTTGAAAATCTGCCGGACAACTGGGTCTGCCCGGTGTGCGGCGCCGGCAAAGACCAGTTCGAGGCCGAATAGGAAAGTTTCTGGTTCTCAGTTTTACCGGAAAAATCCCCCTAAATCCCCCTTTACAAAAGGGGGACTTTTAAAAGTCTACCTCAATTCCCCCCTTTTCTAAAGGGGGGTCAGGGGGGATTTTAATCATCGGGGGCCCCCTAGGTCATGAAAGTTTCGGTAAGTGATGACAAAATAGCTCTAACCCCCCGTACAGCCGTCTTTTGACTTGGCTGGCTGGGGGTTGGGAAAATATTTTTTTAGCCAAAAACACTATCTCAAACAGGCCCGGGGATTGTCTCTCCGGGCTTTTATTATTATATAAAGGTAGTGTACTATTCTTGCTCCCAGAGCGATATTGAGATTACCATCCCCATACCCTCAAACCGGGGTCATGGGAGGTGGGAAGGAGATACATATGTTTCCGGTGGAAATAAAAGACAAGATTTACTGGGTGGGCGCCGTGGACTGGAATATCAGGGATTTTCATGGCTATTCCACCTATAAAGGCACGACCTACAACGCTTATTTGATCGTGGATGAAAAAATCACCCTGGTGGATACCGTAAAGAATCCTTTTAAAAAGGAACTGATCAATAATATCAGTCAGATCGTTGATCCCGGGAAAATCGACTACCTTATAGTCAATCATGTGGAGATGGACCACGCCGGCTCGGTGCGGGAGATGGTGGACCTCATTCAGCCGGAAAAGATTTTCTGCTCCGCCATGGGCCAAAAAACCATGCTGGCCTATAATTTCCCGGCGGATTATCCCTACGAGGTGGTGAAAACCGGCCAGAGCCTTTCCTTGGGCAAAAAATCGGTGCAGTTCATCGAAACCAGGATGCTGCACTGGCCGGACAGCATGTTCACCTATGTGCCCGAGGACCGGTTGCTTATCTCCAGCGATGCCTTCGGGGAGCACTGGGCCACCAGCGAACGCTTCGATGACGAGGTGGACAGGGCCGAACTGATGGCCCATGCCGCTAAATACTATGCCAATATCCTGCTGCTCTATTCGCCCCTGGTGCAGAAACTCCTGGCCGATGTCCAGAAGCTGAACCTGGCCATCGATATGATCGCCCCGGATCACGGGCTGATCTGGCGGGGCAACCCCGGAGCCATCCTGGAGGCCTATGACCGCTGGAGCCGACAGGTCACCGGCACCAAGGCCGTTATCATTTACGACACCATGTGGCACAGCACCGAGCAGATGGCCCTGGCCATCGCCGACGGCCTGATCCGGGAAAACATCTCCACCAAAATATTTAATCTACGCGTCACCCACCGCAGCGAGATCATGACGGAAGTCCTGGACGCCAGGGCTATTATCTGCGGCTCGTCCACCTTGAATAACAACATGCTGCCCAAAATGGCCGACATTTTAACCTATATGAAGGGCCTGAAACCGGTGAACCGCATCGGCGCGGCCTTCGGCTCCTACGGCTGGAGCGGCGAAGCCGTGGGGCATATCAACCAGTATCTGGAAGAAATGAAATTCACTCTGGCCACCCCGGGACTGAAAATCCAGTATGGACCCAGCGAAGCCGACCTGCAAAAATGCCAGGACCTGGGCCGGCAGATCGGCCAGATGATCAAGGGGCCGGTGAAATAATCCGCCTTGGCAATAGGTTAAGGAGCTGGAAGCATACGGCTCATTCAGGACTAGCGCGGGCAGCGAAACATTTAGCACCCTGTGATGTGAGCGGCGGCGAACCTGGCGAGATTTGAGAGGTTGTGGCGAAGGCATCGCCTCGTTAGCCTGCGTCGTGAATATCAGTTTTCTTTTTCGGGCGTCCACCTTTTCTGCCATTCATCCGTGAGGCCGCCGCTTTGGCCTCTGAGGTCGCCCGGCCACCTGCCTTGCCCAAGAGCGAAGCCATCCACCTTTTGGAGCCCAGCAAACCTTCCAGAAGGCCTGGCAGATAGAGATCAGCGTCCAGGTCCGGGAAGTGAAGGCCCAAGCCGGACGGCGAAATTTCGATTTTGGCAAGCTGTTCCGGCTTGGCCGCTTCCAGCCCTTGCGCGTCACGTGGCCTGAACGCAATCTGCAACCCCGTGTTCAGATCAATGACCAGGCGGCCTCGGCGGCGGTCGTAGTGAGCCGACACTGCGACCGGCGTTTTAGACAAACGAGCCGCGGCCCGTTTGTCTGCCGCGTCGAGTTCGTCTTTAGGGTAATCCATGAATTCTTCTCCACATCGTTCGGATAAATCACCACACGCAGACCGCCAATTCGTTCAACAGTTACCATTATAGCATAAACCTAAGTGCTTGGATTAATGTTTTTTTATTGCTCACTGCAAAATTAAGCTCACATTTTAAAGCGGCACCTGCCCGCACCGCCAGGGCCAGAGCACCTCGGCCACCGCCTTGGCCAAGAGTTCCAGGTAATATTCCGTGTCGTAACGGTCCAGGGAATCAAAAAAAGGCGCGGCCAGGACCCGGGTTTCCGGCGGGCCGTGCCGGTCCCGGACGATGTAGCGCAGCTTTTCCCCGGGGACCAGCCTGAGGCCGGCCGCTTGAAGCTGCCGGGCGGCCAGGGCCGTGTGCGTCTGCACCCGGAACTGTTCCAGGGGCCGGGAGAGGACCTTGGTGATCACCAGGTCCCCCGGCTGCACCTGCCCCTGCTCCAAACGCAGCCGGTAGGCCGCGGCCGCGTCTTGCAGTTCCTCCCGGCGCGCCTGCCCCTCCTCCCAATCCCGGACCGTAGCCAATACCGCCAGCACCGCTTCCTGGGCCCGGCGCACCAGGGGCGGCGTGTCCCGGCGCCGACACATCAACCCCCGATACTTGAGCCCGCCGTCCTCAAAAACCCCGAAATAGCGGTTGGGCACCGGCCGCCCTTCCTGCTGCGTGGAAGGCAAAAAAACAATCCAGCGGTAGATGCCCTCCAGGGCCATGGTCACCCCGGTAGCCGCAGTGATGCGGCGGCAGAGATGGAGCAGGTCATCC
>VGSX01000281.1 GCA_016874895.1 Deltaproteobacteria bacterium | reverse complement strand
GGAGCTTAAGGACCCCAAGGCAGCACTGATCGGAAATGGGGATAGAGGGAAGGGGGAAGGCCACATGGACATACCACCTCCGCTGGTGACCCCGCACCGGCGGGATACTATGCGGCTGTTGGACGGGAATATGGTGGCTTGGCAGTCGGGTCAAACGCCCGGGGGGCAGGCCACTCGATGACGGTCAACTAGAAAACCTACTCACCCACCGACTCGCCGCCGAGCGGCGTAAAAATTCTTGAACCGGAAATCCTTGATTGTCTTGGTGCCTGGGGCCGGACTCGAACCGGCACAGGCGCGAGGCCCGAGGGATTTTAAGTCCTTAAATCGGGACTTTTTGGGGCGCTTCGGGACGCCCAGAGATAATGTAATTACAACAAGTTAACCTGTCAATCGCTATTTTGGGCCAAGGCGGGAAAATGCCGGAAAATGGGGGTTATTTTCTGCATGGTGTTGACCAAATGTTGACCAAGTTGACCAACTAAAAAAGCCGCTGATCTTGCATTTTTCGCCTCTCCGCAATTTACAGCCGGTGACCGATTTTGCCCTTTTACGAATTGCTTCACACGCCCCTTTGTGGCATAAAAGGGCTGATCAGTGTCCCCTCATTTTGCAGTTCCCCCATTGGACCCAGGAATGGGGAAGTACGTCATGAAAAATTGAGGAAACCTCAAATAAATTTATTGACAAAACCTCAAAAATGCCGATATTGGATTTAGACGCTGCCAAGAGTGCTATCCGGGAGATCCTGCAAAGCCCCCGAGGTTTGGTCTTCCCCACCCGGCACTGCAAGGAGCGCATGGAGGAGCGCAACGTCCTGATGGACGACATCCTCCACCTCCTATTCTGGGGAGCTGTAGAGCGCGGCCAGGAGCCCGGAGATGACGAACGAAACGTCTTCCGGGTCAGCGGCGCCGACATCGAGGGGGAGCCCTTGGTGGTTGTAGTAGAAGTCATCCTGGAAGAAAACCGGCTAAACTGCATTTCGGTTTTTTGAGGTAATTATGAGTGAAATCGCCTGCCCCTCCTGCGGCCAGAAGCGGGGGACCGTCCAGGGCGACTATCAATACCGGGAGTCCGGCCTGGATAACGTCTGGATTTGTGGCATAGAGATTTTCCAGTGTCCCTGTGGGGAAAGCTCCGCCCTCATTCCCAATATCCTGGAGCTGCACCAGACCATCGCCAAGTGTCTGCTCCAGCAGAAGCGGCGCCTGACCGGCAAGGAAATCCGGTTCCTGCGCAAACGCATGGCACTGAAGGGGAAGGACTTCGCCAAACTCGCCGGCGTGGACAACGCCACGGTATCCCGGTGGGAAAATGAAAAGGAGGCCCCCTCCGATCCCGCCGACCGGTTCATTCGGCTGTTCTATGCCATTCGCATGGAGCTGCACCGAGAGGCGGAGGAATTGATTAAAGAAGTCTTCCCCGAAATCAAGCCAGGCCAGCCTGCAATCCCCATCCACGTCATGGCCGATCAGACCGGCCACCTCTCCTGCACCTCGGGGTGCCGATAGTCCCCACGCAAGTCGCCGGCCGCTTTTTTCAGCCAGGACCGCGCCTCGGCCAGCTTCTCAGGCTGCATAGAGAAGCTTCCCCTCCCGGAGCACCGTGGCCGGGAGCGAACAGGTCACCTTGCGGCCCGCCTCAAACTCCGCCCTGGTGAGGACAATAACTTCCTTGGCCACTCCCAGGCCGCAGAGCGCCCGAAAGGCTTGCTGGTCCCGCCGGTAGCGAGGGACCTGAGAGGTGGAGACCACCGGCATCAGGTCGTAATCGCTGTCCGGCCCGGCCTCTCCCCTGGCCCTGGAGCCATAGAGATAAATGTGATCGGGAGCGAAAGCCGCCACCAGCCGCCGCACCATTTCTTCCAGGATGCGGTCGCTCTCCGTCAATTTTTCCTCGGCCATGGTCAACCCTTCCAGAGTACTTCGCTCTTTCTTTTCTTGAGGTTACCAAACTTTCATTATGGGCGCCAAAGAAAAAAGGCCGGTTTCATCATCCGGGCCATCAGGCTGTGGCGGAAATGATTTTCAATAATTCCTGGGAGATATTCGGACTTGCCAGCCGCATGAGACTTTCCTGGGCACCCCCGTAACTGAGAAGATTGATGCTGCCGTACCACACGACTTTCTGGTCGATGACGGCAAATTTTTGATGGATGTTGGCTCTTATAAAGATGACATCAGCAATTTTATAAGAATGCCAAATAGTCATATATCCTAAGCGGTTATTCTCCTAAGTTTGCCTGCAATTCTTTGCCATATTTTATGTGAGCAACATCGCAAGCCATTTCGATAATGCGCTCGATTGTGGCGCGGCTGTGATTGGTGCTTAGCCACCACCCAGAACTCAACTGCAATGAATGGTCGCGGGCCAAGTCGGGGCGGCCTGGGTAAAGATCCTCCGGGTTTCTTGCAAGGTATCGGCGAGTGCGCCCGTGCCTCGGCAGGGAAGCAAAACGTTCGAGAAAAGTAGTGTCGCGTTTTGTTAGCGTTTCGAATACGTTTTCCAAAACATCGCGGGCACTGCGCGCGGGGTAATGCTGTCCATCGAGTGTAAAGCCTATTGATGATGGGGCTAATGTCCCGCCGGGACGCCGAGAAACGGGAGCAGGTTCCGGAGTAGGCGGACGATTTGGGGAGATTGCAGAGGAAGATGACCTAAGTATGACATTTTCCTTGAGAAAGCGAGCAACGCTGTCTGGCGCAGGTTTATAGCCACAAAGACTTTCTACACGGTCAGCCAGGAGGTCAAGCAGTAGCTCATCTTCTTCTTCAACGAGCCGTGTCCATGCCTTGGGTAGCGTAGATTTCATTTGCCTTTCGCGTGAGACATTCCGGTAATCCTCGCGTGCGGCTTCAATGGCAGCCCCCGAAACAATTGCGTCGTATTGAAGATAGCGATTGAGTCTAGCTACACACTCAGAAGTGTCTCGTTCGATAATATCAAGCTTGTAAACCCGGCGCTCACCGTAATCCCCTTGCTCACCAGGGAGAAAGAAGTTCCATTCCTGACCATCCGTGAGGATAGCAAGGGGCACACCGATATGGAACGCATACTCAAACAATTGACGCTCTGAACCCTCACTTTGACCGATTTGCTTAACTTCTATGAAAGCAATCGGCTTGCCGGCCGGATGGCAGAGGGCGTAGTCAACACGCCTCCCCTCCAACGAATACTCGGGGCAAACAACTTGTGTGTCGTAGGCTGGCCATGATAGCGCGTGCAACAGGCGCAATACGATTCCCTGAGAGACGGATGCTTCGTTGCTGAAGCGCCCGGCTTTGATCCCAGACCGAATTTCCTCGATGTGTTTTTCTAAACTCATGCGGTGTCCCTCCCGAAGGAGAAATGGTCTAACACTAATTATTTATTAAACTTCCAGTACCTTGAGTCCGAAGTCACTTTCCTCATTGCGCTCCATATTACATATAGTTACTTTATAATCACCTTGGTCGATGAGCTTTCTTACCAAGGTGACATCTGGATCGGGTGTCGCCAGACCGAAACAAACTTGTTTCAGATAGCGCATGTTTATGGCTTGGAGGCCCTCAGTCCTTCGAATAATACGAACTTCCTTCTCATATTCCCATGGTTGGGCTTTGACCGTAAGCGCCTTTGTAATCAAGGATATACCAAACCTTTCAAACGAGTTTAATTGATGTGCCTCTTGTAGAAACCAATCGGATAGAGGGTTAATACCGTAATCGACCTGATCAACCCCCAGGATTTGCTCGGCGTTATCGTAGAAGAATGATTCAGGAAAAGAATACGTCAGGCAAAGACCACGGTGACCATCAGCATAATGAGACCACATCAACGGGTTCAGAAGTTCGAGAGAGAATGAGCACACTCCCATATTTGCGAGATCCGTTTGAACCTTTTTGAAGAACCCATCCATGCCGCGAAGGTTCTCCAATCGCTGACGCGATGGCGACTCTGATTTTGAAATCGCATTTTCAAGAGCACTGATAATATCTACTTTACAGTCAAACGGATCGTTTAGACGCTCTGGCCGAGCAAAGTATAATTCGCTTTGCACGATAGACTTCAAAACGAATTTGTCTATCTTTCTGAATTTAAAGAGTACATATTCAGCCATGTGAAATTATAACCACCTCAAGGTACCTGTCTGCTACCGAAGGGGAGCGGTCTTGTCGAGGAGGCATTTAGGTCATCCTCTGTAGTAAAGACTGTGTTATGCATTTTCTAAGACAAAATAGCACGAATTATGCTGTTATACAAAAATATATCTGCTTTTGAGGAGATGGCCGACTTTCCAAGGGTTCGGCTATATTTAGCCGGACCTTTAAGGCCTGGTTTTCGGCGAGCAAAGCCTGATACTTTTGCAGCAACGCTTTAAAATCCATGGCGGCTCACCTAAAAGGAAAGGACTTCCTTGAAAGTGATTGACTCAAAAAACCTGATTTTCAGCGTCCTTTTTTCATGATAAGCTTTTCGTCCAAGCCATCCAGGATCTCCAGCAAACGGCGTTTGCGGGCGTGCGTTTCCCTCAGGCTCCCCAGGTAATGATCCCATTCCGCCCGGTTATTCTGTTTGGCCATGACCACCCCGGCTTTATGAAGGAATTTTGCCGCTTCCCGGTAGGCTTTAGGTTGGACCTGGGCGATCAGTCGTTCCGCCTTATTCTTCCAGATGGCCACCGCCCGCGCCCCAA
>VGSX01000280.1 GCA_016874895.1 Deltaproteobacteria bacterium | reverse complement strand
ATTAGGTAATCTATTCAGGACCTTTCGCTGGCAAATTTACTTTCAAACTCCATTATAGTCCGCGGGTAATCTTCCATACCCGCATACTACATATTGGGGTCACTTGAGTCAAGTGCATACCCCCATTAGGTTTTTAGTTTCGGGGGTATCCGGTTGATTCTCCCTGCCCCTACAGATAGTGATTTCGGATACTCAAACTCATCTTCGACAAAGATAAAATAGGGACAGAAACTAATTTTCTTGGGAGGAGCGGCTCTTTTTGATATGTTTCGCCATAATGGGCCGCCAAGCCAGGTCCGTTTTCCCCCAGGTGCCCCATCATGTCACCCAGAGATTAAATAGTGTCTGTCCCCTTTTAACGATGCCGTCGATGAAGCGCAGGTTCACGGCGGGGGAGTTTAAGCCGCCCGGCCCCACCCCCTGATCCCCCTGGAGCCGGCACGGGGATTCGAACCCCGGGCCTGCTGATTACGATCAGAGCCCCTGAGCTTCACAACCTCCTCTATTTATTGCAACTTATTGAATTAACAGCCTATCTTGTTTCCACGTTTTGGCAGATTTTCCATCCTGTGGCACATTTTGGAGGGAAATTCTCACACAGAGTCTCACACAGCAGATGGCCAACTCCCTACTCCCGGTTCATCCGCTCTCGTAAAATCCCGGACGGCTTGAACACCACCACCTTGCGCGCCGCCAGGATCAGGCTCTCTCTGGTCTGTGGATTCCTGCCCCGCCTTGCCCGTTTTCCCTTGACCGAAAATTTCCCGAAGCCGCTGATGAGGACATCTTCTCCTGCCGACAGGGTTTCCTTCATGATGGCCAAGACCCGCTCGACGATCTGCCTGGCCTCGGGTTTTGTCATCCCCACCTGAGTCTGCAAGCGGAGCATCAATTTTTCTTTGGTGAGAGCCGTGATTCCCTCTAGGCCATGCAGGATTCAAGAGATGGATGGGGATAACCAGAGGATACCACTTATTTGCAAGGAGAATCAATAGGTTTCTCTAGTGGCAAGTGATCGGCCGTTTCTCTTAGATCGTTTCAAGACATAGTTAATGGGCTAGGGTAGAGGTCGGATCGTGCCTCCATACCTCAGTGTACCTTCCGCTACCCGGGCAAAACTTGACATTTTAGGTATTATGCATTATTTTCAATATATTCGCTAAGTTTTCCCTCCCCTTGACCAATCGCAGGAGGCCGTCATGAGCCCTTCAGCATCGGTCCCAAACGGCTCGGTGGCAGCACAGCCCGGCCCCGTCAGCTATGAACTTACGACCACACCCTTCATAAAGCAGATCCGCAGGCTTTTCCCCCAACTGGCTTTGCAGGCCCGCATGAGGGGGAGCACTCTGGCCTTGGCGCTTCTGATTCTGGCCGCAGTTTCGCCTCAGCCCTCCCTGGCCTGGTGGAGCCCTGTCGGGTCTTTGAACGTTGCCCGCGCGAAACATACGGCCACCCTGCTGCCCAACGGCAAGGTACTGCTGGTGGGGGGGGAAGGTCTTGACAGTGCAGAACTTTATGATCAAGACGCCCTGGGATTTAGCGTTACTTCCCCCATGGGTACAGCCCGGGCTAAGCACACGGCCACCCTGCTGCCCAACGGCAAGGTGCTGGTGGTGGGGGGGTATGGCGGTTCCTATCTGAACAGCGCCCAACTCTATGACCCGGCCTCCGGGACCTGGAGCCCCGCGGGTACCATGAACACGCCACGGGCCGGGCACACGGCCACCCTGCTGCCCAACGGCAAGGTGCTGGTGGCGGGGGGGCGCAGTTCTTTTAATTCTCCTCCTCTTGACAGTGCCCAAATCTATGACCCGTTTTCCGGAGGTTCCGGGAGCTGGTACACCACCCCTCCCATGGGTACAGCCCGGACCCAACACACGGCCACCTTGCTCCCCAACGGCAAGGTGCTGGTGGCGGGAGGAATAGTTGATGTAGAAAACTCAACTATGACCCAAAGCGCCGAACTCTATACGCCGGGTTCCGGCTGGAGCCCTGCCGCCTCCATGCATATACCCAGAGCAGACCATACGGCTACCTCGTTGCCCAACGGCAAGGTGCTGGTGGTGGGGGCGGCTGATACTGAAGTTTACGAGCGATATGAGTGGGCCACCAATACCTGGTTATATGGTACCATTTATATGACTGGCCGGATCAGGCATACGGCCACCCTGCTGCCCAACGAACTGGTACTATTGATGGGGGGGTATTTAGTTGATGAAAAACAGTATCTTAACTATTATGAGATTATTAACCCGCTCACCCTCTCAGTCGGCGTCGACTGGTTCGAGGAGAATCCCGCGCGCGCAGATCACACCGCGACTCGGTTGGGCAATGACAAGGTCCTGGTAGCAGGCGGGATTAATTCAGATGGCTATCTTAACATTGCCAAGCTTTATACAGCCAATTCTGTAAAATTCAAGTTGCCTCCCTTGCTGGTCTTCTACACCTTCGAGTTCGGTCCCCGGGACGTCAGCGGCAACAAGCTCCATGCCACGGTGACCGGCTCCCCCCAACCGGTGCCAGGTTCCAATGGCCAAGGGCAGGCATATTCGTTCAACGGCGCCACCGACTACCTCACCGTCCCCCTGGACATCAATCCCACCCAATATCCCAAGCTGACCATGGGCTGCTGGGTCAAAACCGCGACACTGGCCCCCTGGTGGCAGCATCAGCCAGTCCTCAGCCATGACAACGACGATTTCGACCGCGCCATCGCCATCGACTGGCGCGGCAATGGCTTCGACCTTGACGGCAACCCCAACGCCGTCGGCTGGTCGGCCTTCGGCGGCGCCGAGGGCCAGGTCTTGGGAGGCGTGCCCGCCATCCTGGACCAATGGACCTTCGTGGCCGTGGTCTATGACCAGACCGCCGGAACCGTCAAGTTCCGGGTGGACGACATGGTGTTCACCAAGACCGGGGCAACCCTGGGTTTAGGCCGGGACAAACTGTTAATCGGCTTCCGCCCTGCCACGTCCTCGTTTCCCATCGACACGTATTTCGCCGGGGCCATTGATAACGTCTTCGTCTTTGGCGACGCCCTCACGGACCAGCAGTTGGCCTACATCCGTGCTGGCGGGGCCCAGGCCATCATGTCGGCCACCTTTAAGTCAATCCCCGGCCCGCTGCAACTGCTGCTGTTGGGTGATTAGGAGATAAAAATGGGGGGCGCCGCCCACTACTCTGGACAAAAACCACAGAGAGATCTAGCAGCAGAGGTGTTAAGCAGCTATCTGCCCTTTATCCGGAACCAATCGAAAAGAATTCAGATTCCGATAATCAACCCATACCTGGTATCGATAGGATTTTTCGCCAATAAAATGGGCCTCCAGATTTTCTTATCAATCTATCCGGAGGCCCTTTTTTTCACTTCACCATGGCCAGGATGTTTCCTCCCACGGTCTGCAGGCGGTAGGTTTCTTCGGCGGACAGGTCCGGGTATTGGGCGGCGCGGGTGTAGGCGTTGATGATATGGAACAGGGTGGGGCCGGGTTCGTGGTGGTAGCCCCGGATGACGGCTTCCTGTTCTCGCTTGGCCAATTGGAACTGGCGGTTGAAGGAGTGGATGGTGGTCAGCGGTTCATCCACGCGGCTTTCCAGGGAAATGCGGAACTTATCCCGCTGCTGGTGCAACTGGCCGGCCACTTCAGCGAGGACCGAGGGGAGTTCCTCCAGGATCCGCCGGGAGACGTGGCGATAGGCGGCGGAGATCTGCGTCCGGGCGATCAGGCCGTTGGTGCATTTGAGGCGGAGGAAGAAGGCCGAGATGCGCAGGGAGGAGAGCCCCACTTCGGAGTTGGCGATGGACAGGCCGGGAGTGATCTGGTCGCCGTTGACCGAGAAGGTCTGGCCGCTATCAGGGATGGACAGGGACAGGAACTGGGCGTCCAGGCGGCATTGGACCTGGACCTCACCGCCATACCCCAACTCCTCCAGGCGCTCCACAACCTCCAGATTATCCACGGGCTGATACCGGGGCGTGAAGATGGCCCGGACCTGAGCCCCATCAAAGCGAAAGAACAGCTGGTCGTTGCGTTCCTGGGTCAGCCAGTAGTTGAGGTTCTGGGCCTGGATTTCGCGAGGACAGCGCCTCAGGTATTCAAAGGGGATGGCCAGGCGGGAGCAGATGGACCTCTGGGCAATGGTCTGAAGGGGATAAGGGTCCCCGGCAATTCGCACCCGTTCCAGATGCTCGAAGGTGAGGTCTTGCACCCGGACCAGATCATCGACGCAGTGCTCCGACAAGGCCATCACCTGCGCCTTCACCTGCGCCAGCGTGGTCAGGGCCGACATGACTCACCTCCCTCATTCGCCAGATCAGGAGAGGGGGGCCTGGTCATCTCTTCGGTCATGAGGAACGGCTGCCCCAGGTCGAACAGGACCACACAGACCGGGAGCGAGATGGAGGGATAGAGCAGTTCCATGTCTTCTTTGACCAGCTTCACCGAACTCCCATACGGGCTCTTGTCGCTGCGTTTGGCGGTCAACAGTAAGATTCCCCCTTCGATCAAGCCCTTGTCATACGCCACCTGGAGCCGGAACAGACCCTCCAAAATGAATTCATAGAAGTTCAGGTTGGCCTCCATGGCAATCCCCTGGCGATAGCCCTTGAACTGGTAACGGCGGCCTTCCAGGAAGTTGAGGGAGCCGTGGTCCCGCCAGCCCATGTCCGCCAGGGCCTCACGCAGCA
>VGSX01000279.1 GCA_016874895.1 Deltaproteobacteria bacterium | reverse complement strand
GCACCACCATGACACCATCGCGGAGTTCCTGGAGCGCCTCACGGACCAGGGAGAATGGGCGGTCAAAGGACTGCTGGACCGCAGTGGAGCGAAAAAGAAAATTTTCTCCCTGCAACTGGCCCAAGAAGCGCAGGCCCTGGAAGCCCTATCACCGGGAAAGCGTTATTTTCAGGAACGGCGTCTGCAGGCTGCCTGTGACCAGGAAATACAGAAGTGGTTAGGAAATATCTGCCGGGAGCTGTGGACGGACCTGCGGTATTATGCCGCCGAGGTCCGGGAACGGCGACTGCTTTCCCGGGAAACCACGGGTAGCGATAAAGAAATGGTCTGGAATTGGGCCTTCCTGGTTCCAGATCAGGCTGCTCCCGGCTTTCAGGCGTGCATCCGCGAAGCCAACGCGTGCTATGCCGATTACGGCTTGGTGCTTGAATGTACCGGTCCCTGGCCGCCTTATAGCTTCACCCCGGCTCTGGATTTGGGGGCCGCGATATGAGCTGCCTGTTCTATTGCATCTGCCCTCATCCCGGGCCGAAGCCGTCAGGCGGCCTGCGGGGCGTAGGAGGAAAACCGGTGTATCAGGTGGCCCATCGGCGCCTGAGCGCGGCTTTTTCCCGGATCAGTCCCGCGGATCTGACTCCAGACCTGCCTCGTTTACGGGCCTTTGCCTGGGTGGTGCACTCTTACCACCTGCAAGGCCCTATCATTCCCCTGCGCTACGGCTGCATTGTGCCGCAGGAATCCCAGATTGCCGATTTTTTAGACGAACACGACCTCCACTATGAGGCCCTCCTCAAGGACCTGGAAGGCTGCGTGGAGATGGGGTTACGGATATTACTCCCGGCGGCATCGCTGGGAGGCGTTTCGCCTGGCAGCCCGAAAGGTGGCCAGGAGGTTGCCAAGCCTGATCTCCAGGCGCCGAGCCGCCTTGGGTTAGCTTATCTTACAGCCCGCAAGGCCCACTATGCCCGCCAGGACCGCTGGACTAGAGAATATCGTCAGGCCGAGGAGCGGTGCCTGACCCACTTTAAGGGGCTGTTTGTTAGATCCAAAACCGAAGGTCCCTCACCTCGCCTGCCTCTGCTCTCCCTGTATTTCCTGGTGCCAGCCTCCCAGGTGGAAGCCTTCCGGCAGGTATTCCAGCGGCTCACGGAGACGGAGTCGGCCCGGCTGTTGTTGAGTGGTCCCTGGCCACCCTATAATTTTGTGATCCAGGGGCCCCGCCTGATCGGTAAATAAAAAATAGAGTTTTTTAGAGGGTGAGGGTATTGAGCTCCTGGGGGGTATAGGGTAGCAGCATGAACGAGAGTCTTGATTCGCTTCACAACGGTCCGGAATCACAACGTTATCGTAAACTTTATGAAATGCTTTTGGAGGCCATTCCTTCCTCGGTGCTTCTCATTGACCGGGATATCCGGATCGCCTTGGCAAATCGGAATTTTTTAGAGAAGAACCGCCTCACGCTCGCGGACACCATCGGCAACCGGTTAGATGCGGTCTTCCCGGCCATTATTATCGACCAGATGAATTTTCCGGGGCGGATTCGCCAGGTCTTTGAGAAGGGCTTCCGCATCAAGGGGGAACGGATGACCTATCGGGCGCCGGGCATTCCCTTGAGAATTTATTATTACAGTATTCTGCCCTTTTCCTGGCGCGGGGGAGTGGAACTGGCCATGTTGCTCATGGATGATGTCACGGAACAGGTGCGCCTGAGTGAAGAGGTGCGTCGGGTGGAGCGCCACCTGGCCTCCGTGGTGGAAAGCGCCCAGGATATCGTCCTGTCCACTGACATGCAAGGCCAGATCTTGACCTGGAACACCGCGGCCGAGAAGCTCTCGGGGTTCACCCTCCACGCGGTCCGGGGAAGAAACTTTTTCGACTTCTGCGCCGAGGATCATCAGGGGGAAATGAAGCGCATCTTTGTCAATCTGCAGGCGGGCAAAGAAGCGCAGATGGCGGAATTGGACCTGAAGACTAAGGATAACGGCCGGATTCCGGTCTCCTGGATCTGCTCCCCCATGAAAGACCATTTGGGCCAGACTGCCGGGGTGGTCGCCGTGGGCCGGGACCTGACAGAACGCTGTAAATTTGAGGCGCAATTACTCCAGTCTCAAAAACTAGCTGCCCTCGGGGTGATGGCCGGCGGCATCGCCCATGAGATCCGTAACCCCCTGGCAGTCTGCGGCTCTGCGGCCCAATTCATCATGGAAGACGATATTTCCCCGGAATTCCGACGGGAATGCGCCCAAAAGATCTATACCGGCATCCAGCGGGCTTCCATGATCATCGAAAACTTACTGCGCTTCGCCCGCCCTTCGGTGAAGCCCGACATCAAGAAAATCAACCTGAATGCCCTCCTGGAAGAGACCCTCTCCCTGGTAACCAACCAGGCCCGGATTCAAAAGATCGAGCTGCGCGTGCAGCTCCCCCCGGAACCCGTCTTGATCAATGGCATGGAGGCCCTGCTGCAGCAAGCCTTCATGAATCTGTTGCTCAATGCCATCAAGGCCATGCCCGACGGCGGGGTATTGAGCCTCACCCTGGGGAAAACCGACGGGGAGGCCTGGATCAGCATCAACGACACGGGGCAGGGAATAGCTCCCCGGGATCTACACAACATCTTCGATCCCTTTTATACTACGGCACCGGTGGGGCAGGGGACAGGATTGGGTCTGTCCATCTGCTACTCCATCATCCAGCAGCACTTTGGGACAATCTCCGTGGATAGCGCCGCCGCCCAAGGGAGCACCTTTGTGGTGAGATTGCCCCTCTTGTAAAAGGAAATGGGCTTTATGTCCACCGTGATTCTCATCGTCGATGACGATACGGATATGTGCTGGGCCCTGGAACATTTGTTGAGCCGCCAAGGCTTTATCACCTTGAAGGCCCTGAGCGCCCAGGAAGCCCTGGACCTGATGTCCCGGCACCGTTTCTCCTGGGCCTTACTGGACGCCAAACTGCCGGACATGGACGGCCTGGAATTGGCCCGGCGCATCCGGACCGCTGCCCCTGATACGCGCATCGTGATGGTATCCGGCTATTTTTACCGGGACGATGTTGCCGTCCAGGAAGCCATCTCCCAGGGGTTGATTATCGATTTTATCAGCAAACCATTCCTGCAGAACGAAATTCTTGAAGCATTAAAAAGTTAATAATTTTTTTCATGATCTTGTAAAATACTGTATTGCAGACCATAACTATGGAATTTATTCCATGGAATAATTTCCCTGTAGTGCTTCATTTCAGACCATTCTTGCCGTTTTTTCCGCCACGCATCATAGTGTTACCGTGAAAATCCCTCTAACTTCCCCTTTACAAAAGGGGGACTTTTAAAAGCCTACCTCAATTCCCCCCTTTGCTAAGGCTTGGCATTGCCCACAACTTTTTATCATGCTGATATCATATGGCTTATTCCCTCTCTCCCTTGGGGGCAAAGAAGTGGTCAGTGGTCAGAGAATGCAATACTGGCCACTGGTCCCTGACCCCTGACCACTCTTATTGGTCTCTGGCATATTTCTTGAAGAATGTATCTGGTGAGGCATGCCTTTTCTTGCACAAAACTAAATTTTACCGAAGGAGGTTTACCAATGGCCAAAGTACAAAAATCGACTGATTCCTCCAGCCTGGCGGAAGTCGTCGACCGCATCCTCGACAAGGGTATCGTCATTGATGCCTGGGTTAAGGTGGCGCTGGTGGGTATTGAACTGCTGTCTGTGGAAGCCCGGGTGGTCATCGCTTCTGTGGAGACGTATCTGAAGTATGCCGAAGCCATCGGCCTGACGGCCAGTGCTGCGGCTCCAGCTTAAGGTTGCCGGGGGGAGAGGACAATCCTCTTACCGGAGGGGCTACTGGGACCCCTCCGGTAAAGAGGCCCCTCAAGTATCCTTCAGGGGCGAACTTTGCTGCAGTGCAGACCAACCCCTAAAGGCCTAAAGGCATATAAAGGAGATACCACATGGGTCGCTTTACCGACGAAATGACCCGTCTGTGTGGCGAGATCGCAGCTTGTCGGCAGGCCCGAAAGGGTTTTATTAAGAACCTGACGCACAATGTGGCCACTATGAAGGCCAACTTCCGGCGGACTCATACTGAGATGTCCCGGAAGGCCAGGGCCGAACGGCAAGCCGCACTAAACCACCTGAAGAAAACGGTGGGCGCCATGCGTCATGAATTGGCCGCGGACCTGGAAGGGGCTCGGCGGGCTTGGGCCGGCAAATGAGCCGAGGCCCCGATCTCATCCCTCTCAATTAACCCAAGTTATCTCATAAAGGAGAAATATCATGGCAAAAGTGCAAAAGTCAACCGATTCCTCCAGCCTGGCGGAAGTCGTCGACCGGATTCTCGATAAAGGTATCGTCATTGACGCCTGGGTTAAGGTGGCGCTCGTGGGTATCGAGTTGCTGTCGGTGGAAGCCCGGGTGGTCATCGCCTCCGTGGAGACCTATCTGAAGTACGCCGAAGCCATCGGCCTGACGGCCAGTGCGGCTGCTCCTGCGTAAGGATAATTCCGGGGAATAGTTTCTCTTGCCCATGAGGGGCCGAACCTCTACAGGTCCCTTGCCGACAGGAGATCGTGGTGGGAGCACGGCGGTGAGGCCCCCAGAGAGGCTAACTCCCCGAAGACGTCCATGAGAAAGGAGGTGCTTCACATGGGTTCATTAACCGAAAGTATGACCCGTTTATGCGGTGAGA
>VGSX01000278.1 GCA_016874895.1 Deltaproteobacteria bacterium | reverse complement strand
CGTTATTCAAGACCTCAAACAATGCCTCGGAGGCCTCCTGCCAGACGAGACGGACGGGGCAGACCTCGGAGCGGTTGCAGGCAGTATCGCCGTTGGAGCAATCAACCAGGGAGGAGCCGTTTTCCAACAGAGCCACGATTTCACCCACCGTAATCTCCTCTGCCGGCTTGGCCAACATATGCCCGCCTTTGCGCCCCCGCACGCTGTTAACGTAGTGCGCCTTTTTCAAGGGGATAAGAATCTGTTCCAGATATTTTAAGGGAAGATTCTGTCTTTTCGCCACTTCTCCCAACTGGATGGGGTTAGAACCGTTGTGTCTGGCCATGTCAAGCAGCAGGCGGATACCGTAACGGCTTCTGGTGCAAAGTTTCAAAGTGTCTTCTCCGGGGTGAAAATGATGTTACCATGGCAGGTAAGATAAGAATGGGAGTATCTCGTGAGCTGAATCTGTTAGATTGTTGGCATCGGCCTTTCCTATTATCCGGTAATATATATTCAAAAAATCAAAAAGTCAATTTGTTCTCAACGGCTAACTATTCCGTCATCTGAGAAAGGGCGAATTTTTTTTGGTCCTTATGGGTGGGCCGCCGGTCCCTGAACAACTGCTCTGAAAATTGGGTAGTCAAAATGTAGGGTGGGCAATGCCCACCATAACTTATCAGTTTTTTTCCGGATAGCGGGCGATGAAAAGTTTCTCGGCCTCGCCGGTTCCTATGAGGATTAATTCGTCCTCCGGGGCCAACGGTTTGTCAGGATCGGGGTTGAGGACCATCTTTTCCGCAGTCTGGACAGCAATGAGGGTGCAGCCGGTCTCTTCCCGAATCCTGCTTTTCCGGAGGGTTTTGCCCGCCAGAGATTTATGGGTTTTGACCCGGAAGATATTGAGCCCCTCGCTGATCATCAGGACCTTGTTGCTGATGAGCAGATTGAAAATGGTGTTGGCGGCCAGCGAAGCGGCGGACACCACCAGGTTGGCCCCGGCGGTATGCAGGATGCTGATATTGCGGTCCAGGGTGGCCCGACTGATAATTTGGATGTCCGGCCGCAGCCGCCGGCAGTAGATGGTCAGATAAATATTCAAATCGTCGGTATGGGTGGTGATGAAAACCGAGGGCGTCTCGTAAATGCCGGCCCGCACCAGGGTCTTTAAATCCGCCGCGCTCCCCTGAATATAATCTTCCTTATGTCGAATCAGGGCGGGATTTTTCTCGATAATCCGATAGGCGATGCCACGCTCCTTGAGGGCGTCCGCAGCGGCCTGACCCACCCGGCCCCCTCCTAAAATCAGGATGGGGGCGGTCAACTCCCCCACCCCTTGCATTAAGTCATCGTACCGGGCCAGTTGTTCCTCCGAGCCGGCCAGGACCAGGACCGTGGAGGGGTTAATCCGGCTGGCTGCCCGGGGCGTCTCGAACCGCCCCTGCTCCCACAGACCCACCACGTTGATGCCCGTAGCCTGGCGGATGCCGCTCTCCAGGAGGGTTTTCCCTACCAGCGGGGTGCGCATAGCCGCAGCCTCAGCGATGAGCAACTGGTTGAAACGCCCGATGATATTGGCCCGGGGGCTGATCCCCAGGGCCCGGCGGGCCAGGGCCCGGCCCAGCATCTTCATGAACTGGTACACGTGGGTGCTCCCGGCAAGCTGCAGGATATCGATGGATTCATCCAGATCGGCATTGGTGACAATGGGCGTTTCCCGGGTCAGCTCCCGGATGGTAAAGGTGATGTTGGTGTTTTTCATGTCATCATTATTGGCGATCACCATGGCGGCCTGCTGCACCCTCAGACACCGATAGGCCTCCGGATCGTCCAGCTCTCCCACCACCACGTTATATCCCTGATCAATGAGCTCCAAAGAGAGCTGAATATCCGGGGTCAGGATGACATAGGGCCGCTGGTAGTGTCGCAGGCGCTCCACCAGGCTGATGGTCAGGGGATCGAAGCTGGTAAAGATGACATGGTCCCGGAAGTCTTCCGGCACCTCCCGGGGCGCCCGGAACCGGGACTGGGCCTCCAGCCAGGGGGCGTAAAAAAAGGTGATGAAAGTAAAAGGCAGCATGACCAGCAGGAACAGCACCCCGGAGAGCAGCACGAAAATGGAAAAGAGCTTGCCCAGGTCGCTGGTGAAAGTGATGTCCCCGAACCCCAGGGTGGACATGACCGTGAGAGTCCAATAGAGGCCGGTTAACCATGAAAAGCGGCGGTCTTCGTATTCCATCAGGAAATGGAAGGCAATACTGTAAGCTATTATCATTACTACTAATAGCAAAACAAACTTCATCAGGGAGCGGATTTTTTTAGTGGTCTCCCGGCTCTGGAGAAAGTACATTAATTGGGAGGGAAGGAATTTCATCAGTCTCTCATAATCTTGAGGCCCTGGTCAAAAGGCGCCGTCCTTGGAAGCGGCCTAGCCGATATCGTAATGCTTCTCTAAAAGAAAGTAAATCGCAGTTTTAGGCGCTGATGAAGAGCAGAGCCCACCTGAGGCTTAAGTCTGCCAACCTCATTGGCCGGCCCCAGGCTTATGGGTTATACTCAATTGAAACGAGCATGGCCGATTTGTGCCACCCCCGGAAATGAAAATCATTTCCTAGGGGCGGTTCGCGAACCGCCCCTACAGCCGGCAGTTTCCCGATAAAAATTGACCATTAGGCAATACTATACCCTTGTCGTAGAAGATTCAACCTGGAGAAGCATCATGATGTTTGAAAAAATGTTCCAAGAGATCACCGCCATTCTCCTGGTGGCCGCAGTGGTGGGCGTCATCGGCCTGACGCTGCGGCAGCCCCTCATCGTCTCTCTCCTGGCCGCCGGCATTCTGGTGGGGCCCTCCGGTATCGGTTTGATCACCAGCCACGAGCAGATCGAGCTCATGGCCCATATCGGCATCGCCCTGCTCCTTTTTGTGGTGGGGTTGAAGCTGGACCTGAACCTCATCCGCACCATGGGGCGGGTGGCATTGGCCACCGGCCTGGGCCAAGTGCTCTTCACTTCGATATTCGGTTTCTTCATCAGCCTGGGGCTGGGCCTGGGCCCGGTGGAAGCCCTCTACGTGGCCGTAGCCCTCACCTTTTCCAGCACCATTATCATCGTCAAGCTCCTGTCCGACAAGCGGGAAATTGACGCTCTGCATGGCCGCATCGCCATCGGCTTTCTCATCGTCCAGGACATCGTAGTCATCCTGGTGATGATCGGCCTGTCCGCCTTCGGGGGCCAAACCGCCGGGGGAGGGGCCGTTTTGGAGCAGCTTTTCTGGGTCCTGGGCGCCGGTGTGGCCTTTCTGGGGGGTATTGCTCTGGTTATGCGTTATGTCTTTCCCCGAGTGCTCAAATACCTGGCCCACTCCCTGGAGCTGCTGGTCCTTTTTGCCGTGGCCTGGGCCATTTCTCTGGCCACCCTCGGGGACGCCCTGGGATTCAGCAAGGAGGTGGGGGCTTTTCTGGGCGGCGTTTCTTTGGCCTCCACCCCATACCGGGAGGCCCTGAGCTCCCGCCTGGTGGGGCTGCGAGATTTTCTCCTGGTCTTTTTCTTCATTGATCTGGGGGCCCGGCTGGACCTGTCGCTGCTGGGCGCTCAGGTGGGGAATTCCCTCATCCTGTCCCTTTTTGTTCTCATCGGCAACCCCCTCATCGTCATGATAATTATGGGATACATGGGTTACCGGAAACGCACGGGCTTCCTGGCCGGCCTGACGGTGGCCCAGATCAGCGAGTTTTCCCTGGTCCTGGGGGCCCTGGGCCTGAGCCTGGGACACATCGCCATGGACACCATGGGCCTTATAACTTTGGTGGGCCTGGTGACCATCGGCGTCTCCACCTATATGATTCTCTACTCCGGGCCCTTGTATCAGCGTCTGTCCCCCTGGCTCAAGGTCTTTGAGAGAAAAACGCCATACCGGGAGACCACCCAGGACAGCGCCGCCAAGGTCCCGGTTGCGGATATCATGCTCATCGGCTTGGGGAATTTCGGCAGCGACCTGGCCCGCCGACTCCTGGCCCGGAAAAAAAAGATAGTGGTAGTGGATTTCGACCCCGAGGTGCTGGAATATTGGAAGAAAAAAGGCCTGCCGGCGTTTTACGGTGATGTGGGGGACCCCGAAATCCTGGAGCATCTGCCCCTCCAGCAATCCCGCTGCGTGGTCTCCACCGTGCGGGACCGGGACTTGAACCTTCATCTGAACGAGACCTTGAAAAGTCATGGATATCAGGGTCGGGTGGTGCTCACCGCCCGGCATGCAGAAGAAGCCCTGGCTTTCTCTGCGGCCGGGGCTGATCTGGTCTTCCGGCCCTTTTCCGATGCCGCGGAGCAGGCCGCGGATTCCCTCTCCGCGGCCCTGCATATGCTTAGCGAAAGCGCCCACTGGCCGGTGGATTTCAAAATTTTCCGCCTGGAGCCCGGCTCTCTCTATGCCGGCCGTACCATCGGAGAAATCCCCCTGCGGCAGGAAACCGGGGTGTCCATCATCGCCATCAGCCGGGCCGGACGGACCATTTTTGACCCTGACCCCCAGATGCCCCTCTACCCCGAAGACCGGCTGGTATTATCCGGGGAGCCCGAACAACTGATCCAGGCCGAGACCTTCCTGGCGTTACGGGACCTGGAGGAGGATTATGCCGAAGAAGAACAGTTCGGCATCGCCGAAATTCCCCTGGCCGCTGATTCCCCCCTCATCGGCAGGAGCCTGGCCCAGG
>VGSX01000277.1 GCA_016874895.1 Deltaproteobacteria bacterium | reverse complement strand
TCGGGCTCAGCCTGGCCTACCTGGCCGCCGGCTACCTGCTCATTAGCGTCAGCCTCAGGATTGCCCTGAGGCGGGGCACCCTGCTGAAACTGTCGGAATAAGGCGAAGGGGTCAGTGGTCAGTGGTCGGGGTAGGCGCAGTGCCGGCTGGGCGGGCACGGGGGCCCGCCCCTACGGAGGCTGGGCAGGCACGGGGGCCCGCTCCTACGGAGGCTGGGCAGGCACGGGGGCCCGCCCCTACGGAGGCTGGGCAGGCACGGGGGCCCGCCCCTACGGAGGGGGATTTTAATGAGAAAAACCGAAAACTGTAAACCGAAAACTGTAAACCGAAAACTGTAACCAATGATAGGCGTCTTTGATTCCGGCTTCGGCGGCCTTGCGGTCCTGCGGGAATTTTTCCGGGTTCTGCCGGAGTATGATTACCTCTATTTGGGAGATAACGCCCGCATCCCCTACGGCACCCGTTCGGACACCGTGGTGGTGCAATTCACCCGGCAGGCGGTGGAATACCTGTTCCAGCAGGGCTGCGTGCTCATCATCCTGGCCTGCCACACGGCCTCGGCCAAGGCCCTGCGGGCCATTCAGCAGCAGTATCTCCCCCGGCACTATCCCGCCAACCGGGTCCTGGGGGTGGTTATTCCCACCGTGGAGGCGGCCCTGGCCCGGAGTGCCTCCGGCCGCATCGGCGTCATCGGCACCGAGGGGACGGTGGCCTCTAATTCCTTCAAAATCGAGTTGCGCAAGCTGGACCCCCGGATACAGGTGTTCCAACAGGCCTGCCCCCTGCTGGTACCCATCATCGAATCAGGGGAGCAGGAAGGGGAAGTGGCGGACCTGATGCTGCGCAAGTACCTGACACCCCTCACCACCCAGGACATTGACACCCTCATCCTGGGTTGCACCCATTACTCCATCCTGAAACCCAAAATCCAGACTTACGTGGCCCCCCAGGTGCAGATTATCTGTTCCGGGGAAGTGACCGCCATGAAGCTCGTGGATTATTTGCGGCGCCACCCGGAGATTGAATCCCGCTTGAGCCGGCAGGGCCGGCGCTCCTATCTCACCACCGATCTGACTCCCCGTTTTCAGGATCTGGCCAGCCTTTTCATGGGGCAGGCCATTGAGGCGGAGGTGGTGCAGCTTTAATAGCGCTCAGGGGTCAGTGCTGAGAAATAGATCGGTCAGTCTGTCCTCTGCAAGCGGCTGCAAGGGGCAAGCCCTTCTGGTGATATTAGAAGCTCTATTCCGGCGACCAGTAAAATAATTCCGCTTTCTTCCGGGGGAGCATATGTCCCAACCTTAGGCTGGCGGCGATGGTTTCAAAGCGTTCATAAGGGCAGCGCATGGCCCTGGCCAGGGCCAGGCCCAGGCCGTGTTCCATGAAGTTGGTGTTGGTGTCCACGAAGAGGGCCGGGAGCCCCCGGCGGGCAATGGCGCGGGCGGCCTTGAAGGCATCGGCCTTGGGGTCGCCGGAGAAACAGGGGACGTTGGGGTTGCCGTCGGAAATGACCACGATAATGGGGATAAGGCTCTTCTGCCGCCGGAGTTCCCGCTGGGCCACCTTATAGGCCAGCAGGAGGCCGTGGGCCAGGGGAGTCTTGCCGCCGGTGGGCAATACTTGGAGTTTCTTCTGGGCCAGGGCCGCGCTGTTGGTGGGAGGCAGGAGAATCCGGGCCTTGGCTCCGTGAAAGACGATCATCCCCACCCGGTCCCGGCGCTGATAGGCCTGCCGGAGGAAGGACAGGGCGATCTGCTTGGCCGCGGCCATGCGTCGCTGGGCGCTCATGGAGCCGCTGGCGTCCACCACCAGGAGCAGCAGGGCCTGGGTTTTTCCTACCCGGCGCTTAAAACGCAGGTCATCCCCGGTGAAAGGCCGTTTGTTGAGATATATTCCCGGATCGCGCTGGGCCGCGGCCCGGAGGGTGGCGTCCAGGGCAAGATCCGGGTCTCCGGCGTCGGGCCACCGGGGTCTGACGTAGCGGCCTTGGCGGCTGCGGGTGGGGATGGCCAGCCGGCGGCCGCGTTTACCCTGGGAAAACCGGGGAAAATGGAAGTCCAGGTGTTTGAGCTGGAAGGCCGGCGGGGAGGTAAAGACCTGAGACCCCACCGCGATGGGGGACTCCAGGCTCAGGGGCTTTTTTTTTCCGGGGGGGCTGGTTCCGGCGATTCCTGGCCGGGGGACTGGGCCGCGGCCTCCACCTGTTCCATAAGCCTGTGGGTGTCAAGTTCCTCATCTTCCAGGGGGTGCCGGGCCAGCCGGTGGCGCAGGGCCAGGACCGCCCCTTTTTTAACGTCGGCCAGGGTGATTTCTTCCCGCCCCTCCAGTGCGGCCAGGGTGCAGGCCACCCGGATGGTGGTGAGGTCGGCCCGGTGACCCTCGGCTCCCAGGGCCAGGGCCAGGCGCACGGCCAGTCCCATGGCCGCCTCGCCCACCTGCACTTGGGGAAGCATCTGACGGGCCTCTTCCAAGCGTATTCTCAGTTGTGCCTCGGAATCCTGGTGGGCCAGGAGAAAGCCCCGGGGATCGGCTTCGAAGGCCAGACGCTGGCGGACGATTTCGGCCCGGGCCTGGGGATCGCTGATCCCCTTGACTTCCACGCAGATGCCGAAGCGATCCAGCAACTGGGGGCGCAGTTCGCCCTCTTCCGGGTTCATGGTGCCCACCAGGAGAAAGCGGGCCGGGTGCGAGAAAGAAACCGATTCCCGCTCCACCACGTTGACCCCGGAGGCGGCCACATCCAGCAGGATATCCACCAGGTGGTCCTCCAGGAGATTGACCTCGTCGATGTAGAGGATGCCCCGGTGGGCCCGGGCCAGCAGACCCGGCTCGAAGCGTTTGCGGCCCTCGTGCAGGGCGGCTTCCAGGTCCAGGGTCCCCAGCACCCGGTCCTCGGTGGCCCCCAGGGGCAGGGTGACCACCGGCACTCGCCGCCGGGCCACGGGCAGGCCGTTGTCCGCCACTTTGCGCTGCTGGCAGTCATCGCAGAGGCCGTCAATCCCCTGGGGATGGCAGCCATAGGCGCAGCCGGCCACCACCGCCATCTCGGGCAGGAGGCCGGCCAGGGCCCGGACCGCAGTGGATTTGCCGGTGCCCCGCTCTCCCCGGATCAACACCCCGCCGATGGCCGGGTTGACGGCGTTCAGGAGCAGGGCCAGCTTCAGGTCTTCCTGACCCACCAGCGCGGTAAACGGAAATATGGTCGCGTAAGGGCGCATAGTCTCATTGTAGCGTATACCGCCGAAGAGTCAAGGGAGTTAAGGTCTCACCGGAAGCCAGACGTCTGGCCACGGCTTGGTGAATTGCTATTGCATAAAGATAGCTGTAATTCTGTTGCCAAGGGGGGAGAGGTGTTGGGAATGGCAAGGTATGTGGTTCTTTTGATTGTAAATCATGGAAATTCCCTGTTCTTGCTTTTCAAACCATATTTTCCTATACTCATGCTGTACAGGCGACTTTTGATAGTTGCCCATGCGGAGCGCCGGGATAATATCCGTATTATCAGTGCTCGGGAACTTACCCGAAGAGAGCGAAAAGCTTATGAAGAGGAAATCAACCGAAGAAAAAAGTGACAACCTTCGCCCGGAATACGACCTGGGAGATTTGCTTAAGAGTGGTGTCCAAGGAAAATATGCCGGTCGGTATCGGAAAGGAACTAATATTGTCTTGTTGGATGGTGATGTGGCCGAAGCCTTTCCAACTGACGAGGCCGTCAACGAAGCGCTCCGTCTGGTAATCAAATTAACCAAGCTTTCAAAATCAGAAGAAAACAGGACCTAGCAGCGGTTAGAGCCCCGAGCCAATGAAAGTTTCCCCTCCGGATAATTTCCGGCTTGGTGGCCGGTGTGAATATTAAAATCCTATCTTGAATATTTATTTATTCAAAGATTATTTTCGGAGGTGGCAAGATATTCGGTTCGTCAGGCCTTAAGCCGATAAACCCTGCCGTGATGATTTTTACTTTAATAATCTTCAATTTATGAAATAATAAGTAGTATGCGAAAAGGGGTTGGAGGTTGAGCGATTGTGCCAACAGTAAAGGGTATCCCTGGCCCATACCGGTTTTTCTTTTACAGCTTTGACTGCAATGAACCGAAACATGTTCACGTGCAGAGGGAAAATCAGGTTTGCAAATTTTGGCTGGAGCCTTTGGATTTAAGTAAAAATTATGGCTTCTCCCCGAAAGAATTAGGAGAAATTCGTCGTTTCATCAAAATTCACAAAGACAATATTGTGGAGGCTTGGCATGGGCATTGCGGTTAGGGTAATCGAACCTAGGCTTTTAAGCGTTCAGGTTTCAGCAGATGAGATTACCGCCTTCCTGGTTGACGGTCGGACCATTAGTGTGCCCATCGCCTGGTCCTGGAGACTCTCTGAAGCCACCCCGGAACAGCGGCTGAATTATGAAATTATCGGAGAAGGCCTTGGCATACACTGGCCTGATATTGATGAAGATATCAGTGTGGAGGGAATGCTCTATGGCTCCCCCGCACCTCGCCCCCGGAGTAATTAGTCGGTTTCCATTTCATATATGTCAGGACCGTAGGGCGGGAAAGCGTAGCGCATCCCGCCTTCCGCGTCACTCCATCTCCAAACGCCGGACTGCATCATCGGACGTCCAATCAGGATCATAGATACCGTCTTTCACGTAGCGATGAAAGCTGGAATAAGGCCAATCGACAACCCGCTTTACATAACCGTGCTTTACAGGATTATAGGGCCGTAGGGCGG
>VGSX01000276.1 GCA_016874895.1 Deltaproteobacteria bacterium | reverse complement strand
CAGCAACGGTAAGGTATTGGGATATGGGAACATTTTCCATATGGTCCCAGAGATATTTTTCCGGTTGATCGACTCGCCGGTTATGGGCGGCCCGCACCAGGACATCGACTTGGCGAGCCTGGGCCAAACGGATCAGAAAAAAAAAGTGCCTTCCGATGGATGTTAACAGAACTTGTGAGAGAGGCTCTTACTGGCAGGCAAACAGGTTACGGTCTATCAAATTGCGGCTTGTAAAATGATGCTTTACACTATACAATGAATCATGATACAAAGCTTTCGCCATAAAGGGTTAAAGCGGTTCTTGGAAGAGGATGACGGCAGCAAACTGCCGCCTGATATGTTGGCCCGCATCAGGCTGATTCTTTCAGTTCTGCAGGCAACGTCAGATATTGCCGGCATGGACTTGCCGACTTTTCACCTTCATCCCCTCAAAGGGAATTTGAAAGGCTTTTTCTCGGTCACTGTCCGGGCTAATTGGCGGATCATCTTTCAGTTTGAGGTAAGCGTTCAGCGGTCAGCTTACAGCCGTCAGCTAAAGAAATAATTTCAAATAATTATCACAATTTTGCTAACAACTGTTTTACCAAGTAGTGGACTTAACTTAACCTTTTGTTTTTGCTGAAAGCTGATTGCTGACAGCTGAACGCCTACAGTTTGAGAATGGCAACGCCTTTGATGTGGATTTTATTGATTATCATTGAGGGAGTGGAAAAACCTATGGAGATGAAAAATCCTGTGCATCCCGGTCAGCTCGTCAAGGAGTACCTGGACGGGCTCGGCCTCAGTGTGGCGGAAGCGGCCCAGGGTATTGGCATTACCCGCCAGCAGCTTCATAACGTCATCGCCGGACGCAGCAATATCTCGCCCGAAATGGCCATCCGACTGGAAAAGGCCCTGGGAAGCACAGCGGACACATGGCTGAGGATGCAGATGAATTACGACCTGGCGCAAGTCCGCCAACGGGCCGCCAGCATTACCGTTGCCCGGCTGACACCCAAAGCCGCAGCCTGAAAAATCGAAGAGAGATCATTGCCGGGACGGTTCTGCTATCCGAAAGCAATATGGAATTTTGGAACTGTTGATGGTTGTGAAGATAATGGCAAGTAACTTGGAACTTCTATATCAAGAGACATGAAACGCTCATCGGCACTATGCCGTCTTTACCCTTCCCCCTTGCGGACCATTATCGGGGCAGTGCCGGAGGATTTTCCTCGGCGGGCGGCCATCCGGGAGGGTGCTTTGGCCTTGGGCCTCAGTCCGGAACAGGCCTTGAAGCATTTGGGTGAAGGCACCTATGACATCTACCTGAACGACGTGGCTTACTGGCGGAACATTCCGGTCCAGGTCTGGAACTACTATATCGGCGGCTACCAGGTCATGAAAAAGTGGCTCTCCTACCGGGAGAGGCCCCTCCTGGGCCGTTCCCTGACCCCGGACGAAGTGGAGGAAGTCACCCGCATGGCCCGCCGTCGGCCGCCATCGTGCTTTTGGAGCCGGCCCTGAACGCCAATTATCGGAGTATTACAATTAAAGCCAGCCCCTATGTCTGGCCTGGCCTCTCCGCTGCTCGGGTTAGATAATCAGGATATTCAACCTCCTTCGAGATCCATATAAGTGCTCCAATCGCTGGCTTCGGAGCTCGGTTCATCCGACCAATTCATTTTTTCCACTTGTTCATGATCGGCGCCGGATTGCTGCAGAAAGGTCTGAGCCCCGGCGCAACCCATAAGAAATAGAGACAAAATTAAGCCAATAAAGCAATTTTTCATAGTCATATACTTTACCTTTCTTGTTAAAATCTGCCGTTAGAGGCCATACGCCAGAAAAACCTGGCCGATAATTTTGGCAGGTTTCCCTGAGACGTCACTCATCCCCGCTGGAGGTGGCCGATGGGCCCTGATCCAGACTAAACGGCGCCGGATATAAGGCCCGATAAGTGGGGGATGATTCCTCCTGACTAGACGGATTCTTGTACTGCGTGGGCCCGGTGCAGCCGGCGGCCAGCAGCCCGCCCAGAATTATTAAAATCATCACTGCCTTGCTCATGCTCCAAACCATAATCACCTTTCTCCTAATGTGCTATAAGTTTCTTTTATTGAGCCTTAATAAAAACAACCTTGGTGCTTTTGGAGTTGCCTTTTTGCCAATAGACGCCCTGGAGCTGATCTAAGCCCGTTTGATAGGTCAGGTCATAGATCAAGTATGGCAGGCCAGGATCACGCAGCTTTATCGATATCCTTATTTCTTTGCCGTCCCGGGCGGCTTGGGCTTTAACCACTTTCACCGGCTGAGGGTTAATAAATTGGACCTCCATTCTCCCCAAAGGATCAATTTTATTGATCTGCAAGACAAATTCACCTGCCAACGCCTGCCAGCGACCTTTGAGCCCCTCAAATCCGGGCCAAGGAAATCTCGGCGATCCCCGAGGCTGGGCCTGCAATGGCACTAGGGAGATAACTCCCAGCAGCAAGATGAGAGTAATGATAATGGTTCTGTATTTCATCTCTCTGCAATGATTTCTAAAAAACAAACGCCGCCCCCAGAATAGGTCCGTGCAGCCAGGCCGAAAAATCAAGCTCACTCGTATTAAACTGCTCATACAAAGCCCGGTACCCCAGATAGGCGTAAATATTTTTATGGATGCGGTAGCCGAAGGATAGTTCCAGGTCGCTGTCCAGGTTATTGTCGTTGAATAGGCCAAAACCGCCCACCGTGCCCCGGAAAACCACAACGGCCTTATCGTTGAGCCAGAGTCCCAGACGCACCCCTAAAAACGGTTCCACATACGATCTATTAATTTCGCTGATTACGTCTTTACTCTTGAACCGGTCCAGAACCGGCCCGGTATACGAAGCAGCCACCCCCAAGCGCAGATATTGATTGTAATAGTTATACCGGCCACCGCCTAAAAGTTCGAAAGAGAGCACTGGCAGGGCCGCCTCGGCACTGAGAGACGTAGTTCCCACCAAATACCGCCCGCCAAAATCCAGGTTTCCGGCCCGCACGATGTATTTCAGGTTGCCGTCCAGGACCAAAGTGCGGTTGAGCGGCAAACGGCCAAGGTTTATTCGCCGGCCACCACTGTCGCTGACGGTGCCGCCCAGATAGATAAAATAGCTGTCCAGGTACAAACCCCAGCGGCCCTTCCAGGCCTCAAACCGCCCCATCACCCCGAAGGCGTTGCTGAACAGATCGGGCACAATATCATACCACGGGACATCAATGCTGCTGGTATGGCCCCGCAGGGTGGTCTGAATGTTCGCTCCAGGGATCCACATATAAGGGCTCAAAAAAAACTGCCATTGCTCCTGTTTGTGGATGGGTAGACGGTTATCTGTTTTGGCCGGTCCTGCCTCCTCCGGGGCCGCGCTACCCGCCGCCTGGACTGCCCTTTCCTGGGAGTAGCCGGAGCCAGCAATGCCGGCCACCAGCAGGAATGCCGAAATTAGTATCCTCAGGTTTTTCATAGCCGTCCCCCCAAATAAGCGCTGTCTTGCTTACGGATTACCGGACAGCCCTCATCTGAAGGCTGCCCGGTGAAAGTGGCGATCAGCGGTCCCGCTTCTTGGCCAGCTCTTCCATCATCAGTTTGATGGCTTCCGGCGTTGCGGTTAAATCCCCGAGGTCAAAGGTGATCTTGCCCAGTGTGCCGCTGAAGGCGAAGGGCACCTGGTAATCCTTGTCGTCCACCGGGGTGCCGGTATCCAGGCCGACGTCAAAGGTCTCGTCCCAGGACCAGATAATCGGCTGCGTCCTGGGCAGCGAGCGCTTGGCCACCTCTTTGCCGTTCACCGTCAGCGTGCCGGTGCCGCCGCGTCCTAAGGGCGGACCCTCCTTTTCCATTTTCCAGTCAAAGACGATGGTGTGTTTGCCGGGGGGCAGGGCCTCGGGGGCCTGCCACTTCGGCCGCTCCAGTTCCAGCAGGTTCATGGTGAAGGTGGGTTTGCCGTCCTTGAGATAGAGGCCATAGCCCGAGAACCGGCCGCCCTGGGTCACCAGCACGCCGTTGGCCCCGTCCTTTGGTACTTCGATCTCCGCGGTGATGCGGTAGGAGCGGTTGATGATGGAGGGCGCCACGGCGAACTGCATGGAGGTCATGGGCGCGGTGTATTCGAACTTCGTGCGGCCCGCGGCCGGGCCCGGGCGCTCGGCGGTGAGGATGGGAAGCTGTGAAGAGTTGAGCGGGAAGACCTGGTTGCGGGTGGCTTCAATGATCCAGAGCTCCTGCATCATGCGCAGGCGTTCGGGTTCCTTGGCCGCCAGGTCGTTCGTCTGCGTGGGGTCTTCCTTCAGGTTATAGAGCTCCCACTTGAAGCCGTTCATGACATCCACCGGCGGTTTGCCTTTAACGCCTTCCCAGGGGGTCACCGCCGGCGTCGTGCAAGCCATCCAGCCGTCGTGATAGATGGCGCGGTTGCCGAAGATCTCGAAATACTGGGTCTTGCGGGTCGAAGGGGCGTTGGCGTTGGCCTTGTCCCAGGTGTAGGTCATGCTGACGCCGTCGTACGGCCGCTGCTGAATGCCGTTCACCATGGTTGGCTGCGGGATGCCGATGGCCTCCAGGATCGTCGGCGCGATGTCCACCACGTGATGGAACTGGTTGCGGATGCCGCCGGCGTCCTTGATGCGCTTGGGCCAGGTCACCACCATGCCGGTACGGGTGCCGCCCAGGTGCGAGGCGATCTGTTTGACCCAGCGGTAGGGCGTGTCCATGGCAAAGGCCCAGGGCACGGCGAAGTGGTTGTAAGTCTGGTC
>VGSX01000275.1 GCA_016874895.1 Deltaproteobacteria bacterium | reverse complement strand
GCCGCCGCAGACCGGGCAGACCTGCCCGGCATGTTCATAACCGGACCCGCCGCACCCGGGGCAGAGAATCTCTTTCTCCAGGGTTATGGTTCTCTTGCCTCCCTTGACAGCCTCCAAAAAATCCACTTCCAGGGAGTATACCAGGTCCTCCCCTCGCACCGGGCCGCCGTAAGCCTGGCCGCCGGCAAAGAAATCCTGGAAGATATCGGCAAACCCCCGGGAGGCGAAAACTTCTTCAAAGCCCTGGGAGGCTTCGGGAGTGGCATAATAGGCCGCCGCCCCCATCCGGTCGTATTCCGCCCGTTTTTCGGGATTGGCAAGGATATCATAGGCCGCGGAGATCTCCTTGAATTTTCTCTCCGCTTCTTTGTCCCCAGGGTTAAGGTCCGGGTGGTACTTGCGGGCCAGCTTGCGATAGGCCTTTTTCAGGTCGGCATCGCTGATGTCCCTGTCCACCCCTAAAATCTCGTACGCATCCCTCTCGAGCACGGGACTTCTCCAGACGTTTCTCGGTTTCTGGTTTCCGGTTAAATCTTTAATTTTTAAGGTTCAGGCCGAAGTAAGCGTTCAGCGGTCAGCTTACAGCCGTCAGCTAATGCTTTAAATTCAAATAGTTATTCTAAGGTGGTGGATCACTGGTTTTTCGCTTATTTTCCCTAACCCATTCTTTTTGCTGAAAGCTGAACGCCCACAGGCCGAAGAGCCATAACTTATTGTTTTTGCTGAAAGCTGTTCGCCTTGACAATAACTTAGGGAAATTAACCGGAAATGTCAAGTAGAGTCAGAAAACCTGCGGTGGGGCGGATTACCTGGCGTCTTCCTGAGCCGGAAAGAAAAGTATGGGTGGAATATATTTTGCAAGGTAAATCTAACAGGACACAGCATTAAAAATATTCCAGGCTTTCTCAGGGGAAAGGGCAAAGTATGGGCCATTATTATGATGACGCCCAGCACGATATAACTTTTCCGGATGAGTTCGGGGAAGATATCTGTAGACCGGAGGGCCGCAGACCGAATCCGGCTGTTCCGGCCCGCCTGAAGCCGCGGCCGTTCTGCGGCTATGTCACCAACACCTGGTTCGGTCCCTTCCTCCTGTCGCCTCCTACCCAAAGGCGCCGGGGCCTGTGTTGAACCGAAGAGGCATTATCCAGTTGCCCTGAGCATTTCTAAGAAGTTAAATTGCAATTTTAACCGGGCCCAGGTGCAACTTGGGGCCGAGGATAAAACTAACCCTTACCCCTAACCACTGACCCCTGACCACTGACCCCTGACCCCTGACCCCTGACCCCTGACCCCTGACCACTTCTCACCAACTAAACCCCCGGGGAAGATAGAAAAGCTTCAGCCGCCGCCTCTCACCATCCCGCTCCCAGGTCATGAGACCCGACAACAGCCGAAAGGTGCTGCCCGTTCCCGTGGTTTCCCGGGAGGCCAGGAAACTCAACTCCCACAGCCGGTAGTTCTGGTTTTCCTCCCAGCGGTAGATGCCCCAGAAGGCCTTGCCCTGGCGATAATCGTCCAGCCGGTCCTGGGTCCAGAGATAGACCCAGGGGCCGAAAAGCCGGTCGAAACCGGGGGAGGTAATAAATATCAGCTCCGGGGCGTGGAAATGGAGGAAGCCCGATCGGCTGGTGTAATAACAGAAAGGCCAGACCCGGTGTTTTTCCGACCACTCCCCCCGGCTGTCGATTTCGGCCACATACCGGCTGAAAAATAGATAGCGGTAAGACTGCTCCCAGCTGTCCCCGGTCTCATCGGTGCGGCGGTCATAGAGCCACCAGAAAATCGCCCGGCGTTCTCTCCCCGGTTCCTGGCGGTGATAGTAAAAGGGAAAATAGCTGCGCAGGGAAAAATCATCCCCTTGGCCCCGGACTATCAGGGGCCAGGGTGTATCCCACTGGTCGTAATTACCCTTTTCCTGGCGGTAATGGGTGAAAAAGGGGAAAAGGATGCTCTTACGGGAGTGCTCCGGGGAGGTATCCCAGACATAGAAAGGTATAAATGACTTGATGGTCTGGGGATTGTCGGTGTCCAAACGCAGCCGCTGGTAGTTGATCAGCGGCCAGAGGGCAAAATACTTCTCGTATTCCCCCGGTTTGACAATCTTGCCCCCAAAAGGCCAGAAGGTAAGGGCCTTTTCGCCGCCGGTGGCGTAGGAGAAAAACGGCCACAGGAAGTTATAACGGTAGGTCCCCTCGGCAACGGTCCGGGAATAGAGGGGCCAGAGGAAAAAGACCGCCTGGTCCCGTCCGAAGCGCTCCTTGAAAGTGCCGTAAAGGGGGAAAATCCCGCCATAGCGCTCCCCCTTGGAGGTCCGGCCGCCATAGAAGGGAAAAAACTGAAAGCTGGAGGCGCCTTCCGGCAGTTCATCCCGGTAGGAGCTGAAGGGAATTATATTGAACCGGGTGTCGCCCCCGCCGGATTTATACTGCCCGAAGGGATAGAGAAATTCCGCTTCTACACCCTCCCCGTCCTTGCTAAGGACATAAAACAGGGGAGCCACGGTGGTCAGGGTGGTGGGGCCGAACCATTCCCGGGAGAAGACGGGCCCCAATATTTCCACCCGCCCCCGGTCGGCTCCAGGGGCCTCGCTGTAAAAAAACAGGGGAGAAAGGTTCAAGCGCCGCTCACCCTGGGACGTAGTGGTGCATCCGGCCAGCATCATCCCTACCATCAGCATGATGAGGCACAACTGCCGGCGCCGCCCCCCCAAGCAGGGGGAGGCCTTAGCCCCTTTCCCGAGCCTCTGGCTGATACGTTGGCGTATCATGGAGGAGACTGGACTCGGGCCTAGCGGATAAGGGTGGAACCGATGACGCCGATCATGGTCACCGGGGTCTGCTCCTTGACGCCTTCCATGGCCTGGTTGACGTTCTTCATGGCTTTTTTGGCGTCATCGTAGAGCGTCTTGTCGTTCACCAATTTGCCCAGGGTGCCTTCGGCCTCGTCGATTTTCTTGGCCACCCGGTTCAAACGCGTGATGGCCTGCTGCGCCTGCTCATACAGCTCTTTATCATTGGCCAGTTTGGCAATGGTGCCCTCACCCTTGGACAGTTTTTCCGAAAAAGCCGTGAGGTTTCTGGCAGCCCCCTGGATTTCCCGGACCACGCCCTGGACCTCCCGGTAGAGGCCGTCTTCTTTCAGAAGTTTTCCCAGGGTGCCTTCGCCCCGTTCCAGATTCTTGGCCACCTGGCCCAGGGATTTGCTGGCCGTATGGAAATTGGCCAGGGTTTCCTTAAGATTTTCTTGCCCTTCGGGGGTGCCGATAACCCGCTCCAGGGAACCGGAGATAGACCGGACATCATCCAGGATGGGGCGGAAATCGTCCAGGAGGGCCGGAACCTTACTTAAAATCTGATCGAACTCCACTGCGGACTCGGTCCGGGTAATCAGGCCGCCTTCCGGCAGCAGGGGAGCATCGGCAGTGCCCTGCTCCAGTTCGATGTACTTCTCCCCCAACATCCCTTTCGTGCGGATGCGGGCGGCGGCGTCCTCCCGGAGGTTTAAGCCCGGGTGCAGCCGGAGTTCCACCAGGGCCTGGCCGTTGGTGAGCATAATGCTTCTAATCCGGCCCACCTCCACCCCGGCTATCTCCACCCGGCCATTTTCCGCCAACCCGGCCACCGAGGTGAATTGAGCCTTAGCGGGAAACTGCTCTTTAAAGGTCAGAAACTCGAACTTGCCCACCCGCAGGCTCATGTAGCCCAGCAGCAGCAACGCCGCCAGCACAAAGATGCCGACTTTAGCCTCGGTGCCCCACCCTTTTTTACCGTTCATGAGTTATCTCTCCTCGTTTAAAACTTTCCCGTAAGCGTTCAGCGGTCAGCTCACAGCCGTCAGCTAATGATTTAAATTCAAATAGTTATCCAAGATGGCAGGATGCTGGTTCCTCAATTAGTTTGCCTAACTCCTTGTTTTTGCTGAAAGCTGAATGCTGATAGCTGAACGCCTACACTTCCCCCAGTTCGCAGGTTGCCTCGATGCCAAACAGCGTCTGCTGCACGTGGTGATTGCGCAACAGTTCCGGGCCCGAACCGGAAAGGGTGATTTTTCCTTCCTCAATAAGAAACGCCAGGTCGGCAACATTGAGTATCCGACGCACGTGCTGACCGGAGATGAACAGGGTCAGACCTTGCCGGCGAAGCGTTCGAAATACATCGCAGAATATCTTAACATATTTCGGGCTCAAACCCAAGAAAGGATCATCCAAAAGGAGAAGATCAGCCCCGGCCATCAGGCCCCGGGCCAACACTACCATACGCTGCTGGCCGCCGCTGAGATTGCCGGCCGGGGTTTTGTGCCGCAAGGCCAGTTCCGGGAACAACTGATAGACAAATTCCAGGCGAGCCGGGATCTGCGAGCGGTTCAGGTAGCCGCCGATTTCCAGGTTTTCCAGAACGCTCATGCCGGGAAAAACATTTGTCCCCTCAGGAACATAGACTACCCCCCGACGCACTACCTCCCACACCGGCAGAGCTGAGATGTCCTCCCCCGCCACCATGATCCTGCCGCCCACCGGCCGCAACAGCCCGCCGATGGCCTTGAGTATCGTAGTCTTGCCGGCCCCGTTGGGACCCACCACGGCCACCACCTGCTGCCGCCAGATCTGAAGGGAAACCTGGCGCACTATCGGCTGGTGATTATAGGAAGCCGAAAGATCTTCGATGATCAGATAGGGCGCGCCGGTTTCTCTTGTGGACATGATGGTTCTAAAGTTCCTTTATAGCAGTATCGCGGAATTTTTACCAAACGTAATGTTTATTTCCGTCTTACCTAACCACTGAACCC
>VGSX01000274.1 GCA_016874895.1 Deltaproteobacteria bacterium | reverse complement strand
CTCGTGGGCCGACAGCGGGGTGAACGGCGCCAGCATCAGAAACAACGTAGCTAACATAACCGTGATTTTCCTGCTTAGAGACATATTTCCCCTTTCTTTAATGAAACGATCAGGGCCGATTGGGGCCACCCCTGGAAATGATAATCTTTTCCGGGCGACCACGGGGGTCCGCTCCTCCGCCAGGGGTATTTTTTCCCTGGCTCCCATGTTATTGGGCAATAAGGTGAACGTTCCGTTAAGACCGCGTCGCCCGGGCCTGGGCCATGTCGGCGGCCAGCCGCAGGGCGGCCGTGAGGCTGCCGGGATCGGCCCGGCCGGTGCCCGCCAGGTCATAGGCGGTGCCGTGATCCACTGAGGTGCGGATTATGGGCAGTCCCAGGGTAACATTCACCGCATCGCCGAAGTGAAGTAATTTAAGGGGGATGAGTCCCTGGTCGTGGTACATTACCACCACGGCGTCGAATTCCCCCCGCTGGTGCCGCACAAAGATCGTATCCGCGGGCAGGGGGCCCACGAGGTCGATGCCCTGTTCCCGGGCTGCGGCTACCGCGGGTGCGATGATGCAGGCCTCTTCATCGCCGAACAACCCGCCCTCCCCGGCGTGAGGATTAAGGGCCGCCACCCCTAACCAGGGGCGGGCTAAGCCAAAATCAGCCATCAGGCTGCGGTGCGTAAGCAGGAAAAGACGCAGTAGATCGGCCCGGATCAGGCGCTCCGGCACCTCCCGGAGGGGGCAGTGGATGGTGGCCAACACCACCCGGAAGGCCCCGCCGGCCAGCATCATGGCAAAATTCTGGGTCTGGCAGCGGGCCGCCAGCAACTCGGTGTGGCCGGGGTAATGATAGCCTCCCAGATGCATGGCCGCTTTACTGATGGGCGCGGTCACCACCCCGGCGACCTGGCCGGAAAGCGCTAGATCCGCCGCCGTGAGAATGTATGCCACCATGGCCGCGCCGCTCTCCGAGGTCGGCTGGCCGTAACGTATTTCCTGGGGGTTGAGCCGGGACAGGGCCATGATATCTATTGTCCCCGGTTTATATACCCCTTCACGGGGGGAAGGCGTTTCGTGCAGAACTACTGCCACCCGGCAGATATCCCCGGCCTGGGCCAGGGCCGGGAGGTCTCCCAGCACCAGCGGCCGGCTGTACTCGTACACCGAAGTTTCAGACAGGGCTTTAATGATAATTTCCGGCCCTACACCGGTAATATCCCCCATGGTGACGGCCAGGAGGGGTCTTGGGTCTTCGAAGCCAGTCACTCTAACGAGATCTCCTCTCCAAGAAGCAACTTTATCAGGCCGGGATGGTGAAAAGTTTAAGAGCCATATCCTTCCTCTCCTGAACCGTCGTTTCTTTCTGCCGGGACATATTTTATACTATAAAATACACTTTGGCCATCATATGCCCCGGGGTTTAAAAAGAATTGCCACTGCCCCATTATGATTGTCCGATATCTGGTCGGTGGCAGCCAGGGGATTGCCGGCCGATATTTCATGCAAGGAAATTTCTGGGTATGGGGCAGCAAGGGGCATACCCAATGCTTACCATACTTCTTTTCCAGTGTATTGCGATAGAGGATGTTAAAAAAACATCTTCCAGGGTCAGGTCTATTTATGAGGCAATTTCAACTAATTACCGGGTTAACCGAATATTTGCCCCGATCTGATTGATTCATTCATTTTAACAATGGGTTGGCCGCTGAGAGCCGAACTTCCTCAGGGACGCCATTGCCTGACCCGCCAGCCCCTCTGGTCAATAATCAGGGTCACCGCCCCCTGGTTGGTGAAATACCATTTTATCTCGGCGTCTTGCTTAAATTTATCCGGCAGATCCGGGGGAATTGATCCCGTTACCACCAACGCCTGGGGCCTGGTCTGGCTGAGCCAAGCCTTCCCGGAATCTTCCATGAGTGCCGTGGCCGGGATAATCACCACCTCATGGGGTTCCAGACCCGCGGCCAGGCATTTTTCCCGCCAGGCCTTTTTTCCCGGGGGTATGATGAGCAGGCGGTTGCCCTGATAGTCCAGGCGGAGCAGCACCGGTCCCCCTGTCCTGCCCCCAAGCGAGTCCCGCAGCTGCCGGGCGCTGACCCGCACCCCGCCGATTTCCCGCCGCAGCGACGCCAGGGACAGGTTTAGCACCTCCCGCCCGCTATCGCCCAACAGATTCCGCAGTTCCCAGAAATCGGCCAGATACGGCCGGTCTCCGCCATACCAGAATTCCTTGACCTCAAACTCCCGGGCCACGGCCAGCAGGGTGGCGGCATTGTCCCCGGTCACCGTCAGGGCGGTCATAATATCCAAGCGCCGCCAGCGTTGCCGGTGCAGCAGGGACAGCAGGGCCCGGTTGGCTCCTTTGGTTTTTTCCCTAAACCATGGGCCCCCGGCGCTCACCACCATGGGGACATTCCCAGGGAAATTCGCCACCAGGGCCATTTCTTCGTTGGTGTCCAGGGCCGTGATTTCCAGGCGCGGCTTACTGAAAAGGCCTAGCCCGGACCAGACCAGGGACCCCGACAGCACCAGCACCCCCAGTGAAACTCCTGTCCAACGCCAGCGTCGGGGCCACGACCCGAACAGACTGACCAGCAGCGTAACGTAACCCACTGTCTGCCAGACCGTCAAGGCCGGGAGGCGCCAGACCACGCCGGGAAGCAGCGAGGCCTGGTGAATGAGAAAAAAAGCCGCCTCCAACACCAGACGGCTCAACTCCAGGACGCCGGCCGCCAGGGTGAGAGACAGGCCGGAAAGCAGCAAGCCCAGCAGAGCCAGGGGAAGGACAATACCCCCCAACAGGGGAATCGTCAGGATATTAATCACAATGCCGTAGGTGGGAATCTGATGGAAATCGGCCACAATCACCGGCAGGGTGGCGAGGGTGGCCGCCAGGGTGGCCGAGCAAGCCCGCATCACCCCCAAGACGACTTTCCTGAGCCAAAAAGGCAATTCCTCCCGGTCCTCTAATCTTTGCCGCCAGGGCCGCTGCACTACCGGCGAGATGTATGCTATGCCCCAGACCGAGAGAAAAGACAATTGAAAGGAGAGGGCATAGAGTTGCAGGGGAGAGGCCACCAGAATGATAAAGGCCGCCAGCACCAGGACGCTGTAGAGGTCCCGATGCCGGTCAAGAAGCACCAACAAAAGATAGGCCAGGATCATGACGGCGGCCCGCTGGGTGGCCGGTGAGCCCTCGGCCAGCCAGACATAGGCGCCCACGGGCACGATGGATAACACTACGGACCATTTCAGGGCGTTGAGGCGCAGCAGCAGCCAGGCCGAGCGCCGGAACAGCCAAAAAACGAGACAGAATCCAGAAAACGCAATAAGTCCCAGATGCAGTCCGGAGATGGCCACCAGGTGGCTCGTCCCGGTGCGTTGCAGGGCCTGCCGCGTGCCGGGGCTGATCTCACTCTGGTCACCTAGAAGGATTGCCAGAAATATTGACCTTGCAGGCTGAGGTTGTTTTTCCAGGACAGCCCGACAGTGCTCCCGGACCTGCTGCCGCCGGGAAAGCGGTTCAGCAAGCGCTTCTGCCCCGGAAATTTTAACAGGTGGGATATGCTGCCAGAGGTTCCCGGTGACATAGATCTGCCGCCGGGCCAGGGCCACTTTACGGTGGAAGGAATCAGGGTTTTTTAACTCTCCCACAGAACGCAGCGTCAGCCGCACCGCCACCTGGTCCCCTGGCAGCAGACCTGCATCGGTTTTCAAACCATATAGTAAAACCCTGCCGGTGGCCGGCTGCCAGGGCCCACCGGCAGACCAGGACAAAGCAGCCAATTCCATCCGGTGGCCGGTGGCGCCCGGAAGCGGCCGGTCCGGCACGATTCCAATAATGCTGACGGGTTTATCGCGGGGGAGGAAGACGACGTGGTGTTGAGGGAGTTTCGGCTGCAGCGCGGCGAGGCATAACCCCAGGCCGAGAAACAAAAACAACAGGCATCCGGGCCAGGTGATGGCATAGCCCCGCCAGAGCAGAACCGCCACGGTCAGAAGCAGAGCCCCGACCGCCCAGGCTGTCCAGAGGGGCGTGAGGGCCAGACCCAGACCGGGCGAGGCGATCCCTGCGGCCAAAGCCGCCGTCAGGGGGGCCAGGGGCCGGGACCACAACCGCTCCGGGGTCACGATTCATCGCGGACAGAAATTTTTATTGCCTTGGCTGGGGCTGGGAGAACCGATGGCAGGTGATCCGAGGGCTGCCGGTCGGCCGCAAAGTGGCTTAACTCTCTCAGGCGGTCTCTCATATTGAGAATGACCTCAATGCCCGCCAGGTTGATGCCCAGATCCCGCCGGAGCTGGATAATTACCCGGAGGCGTTCGATCTGCGACAGGGCGTAGTAGCGCTCCGCTCCGCAGCGCATCGAAGTAATCAGCCCCTCCCGCTCGTAAAGCCGGATGGCCTGGGGATGCACCCCCAAGGTTTCAGACACGATTTTTATGGAGAAATAACGTTTTTCAATCTGAGACATAGGGCGCTCCCGTCTGTCCTAAAAGCAACATCAGCAGCTTTTCATTCTGCCATATCACCTGCTGCCGCGACCTAGTAAAATTTTCGGTTTCTGGTTGCCGACTACCCTGATCTGCTATCCAGCACCTCTTTTAAGGATTGAAACATCTCCCGGGCCTGGGGGGTCAGGTCTTTGGGAATGGCGACACTGACCTCTACGTACTGATCCCCCACCTGGTTCGGGCCGGTTTTGATCCCCTTGCCCTGAAGGCGAAATTTCTGGCCATTCTGTGTCCCCGGAGGAATTTTCAGGGAGATGGGCTTATTCAGGGTCGGCAAGGTGATC
>VGSX01000273.1 GCA_016874895.1 Deltaproteobacteria bacterium | reverse complement strand
GATGATGGCCGCGATGTTATGCCCGGCCAGGGCGCAGTAAGCCCGCAGCCGTTCCTCCTGGGCCTCCAGGCTCACCCCGTTGGCGGACTGCTCCTGGGTGGAGACCCGGACGTAGCACGCGGCCTTTTTCATATCTTTACTATCCCCGGCCCCAGATTAGCAAGGCCAGAATGATGACCCACACCGTTATCGCTACTGCGTTCCGCCAATTCAGCATTTAAACAGCGCCTCCTCGATTTCCACCGCCCTCCATGGTGATAACCACTTTTGCCATGATGCCTCCTTAAAATTGATACCTGCCGGAAGGCTCCCTCACTTTCCACATCCACCGGCTTTCTACGGCCTGGCTCCGGCCAAGTTGAAGCTGCCCTTGCAGGTTTTTAATCACCAGCCCTTCGATTTCCTCATCCTGGGTGAGCAGACCGAAGACCTGGCGGAAGTTCTCCTCATATTGCGGGGCCAGGCTCAGGACATGGTAGTCGCCCCGGTAGTGCAGCAGGGTTTCCAGGACGCCTCTACGGTCCCCGAAGGGTTGGCCCAGGAGTAACTCCCCTTCGCTGATAAAAACGTCGTAGAGCACGATTTTGTGGCTGATACCCCTTGTTTTTTTATGCCGCAATTCCCCGTCGAACAGCCAGTAGCCCTCAAGGTTCAATCCGGCTAGGGCCTCCAACACTTCCCGGCTGGGGGTGTAAACCATCGGTTGCTCATGGCGGTTCCAGAACTGCCAGGCGCCGTTGACATAGTGCAGTTGCAACCGGCTGCCGTTGTATTTAGGCTCCGCCACCCAGTTCGGGTCCCGGCTCAATTGCTCGAACAAGGGTTGCTCGATGTGCAGGAGCCGCGGGCGCTCCGGGTAGAAGTATTTGAAGCTGTCTATCCGCATCCTGCCCTCCTGGGGAGGCAGGGCCGCCCCTGCCCCCCCTGTCCCGGTCCCTACCTGATGGACGGCTTATACTGCCGGGCGAAGGTCCTGAGACTCTCCATCTGCTCCGGGGCCACCGCCTGGTAGATAAGCTGGTTGAAGTTGTCGCACACCCCCAGGCTCACCGTGGTCTCGAAGAAATCGGCGAACCGCTCCCCCACCAACTCCATCAATTCCGCCTGGAGGGCCTCGTCGGTGAACACCTGCTCCTTGAGCTTCACGGAGAATTTCTTCTCGATGAGGCCATCGAAGTTCTCCCCCAGGATCGCGGCCAATTCCCCTTCATCCTCGGAGTTGATGGAGTACTTGTTGGCAAAGACCACCTTGGCCTGGTGCTTGACCCCCATCACCGCGTAGCTGCCGTGGAACCGGCCGGCGAAGCCGTCTTGGTCCTGGGCCTGGCGCACGAACTCCATGAGGATTTCCCCCGCGTGGTTCATGGCGGCCTCGGCCATCTTGCAGGTCGTCTTGGCCTCCTGGTAGTCGTCCACCGCCTGCTTCACTTCCGGCGTGGCCTCCAGGGTGGGCATGGTCGGCTTCTTGCCCTTGGCCTTGGGCTCGGTGGCCTTGGCCTGCTGCAAAGCCTCCCCGAAGGTCAATCCCTGCTGTTTCTTCACCTGTTTCAGCGCCACTACTGCCATCTTTGAATCCTCCCTATCATTGGATTTATTCAGGTCCTTAGCCCTCAAGGCGAGGCAGGGACCGCGGCCCCCGCCCCGCCCCCAGGGTTAAGCCCCGGCTCGCTGCTCCAAACCCTTCATAATCTGGCTCACCCGGGAAGCCGTGACCCCCATCAGCCCCGCGATCTCCACCTGCTTCAAACCTTGAAGATACAAGGATAAGGCTTGCCGGTCCCGCTCCGGCCATTCCCTGGCCTTATCCTCCAACAGCCCCACTTCCAAACGCCGATAAAGTTCAATGGTGGGATCGAAGGACCCATTAACCATGACCTCATCCTCCAGCGGCCCCATGTGGAACCGGGCATGGTCCTTCCGGGTGAACCAGCCCCACTCCCTGGCCCCGTCCCACATGGCCCCCAGCACCCGGTGGCGCATATAGGTCTTGAAGGGAACGCCCCTTCCCCTTTCATACCGCTTCAAGGCATCGGCCAGCCCCAGGCAGCCGTAGCCGAACAAATCATCCACCGGCATCTTCACCGTCTTGGCCAGGGAAAAGGCCATCGCTTTCACCGTGGGAAGAAACTCCTCAACGTCAATCGTTCCCGCCTTTTTCCTGGGCCTGCTCAACCCCAAGGCCCGCCGCACCGCCGGTGTCATCATCTCCTTTCCCATCAGCACGCCTCCCGCCAAATCACCCAGGCATAAAACCCCCACCGCCCAGGTATCAAGTTCAAGCCGAACCCGAAGCCGTCCGCCCATCTCCTGCCGTAAACCAGCTTCCGCCCCCTGGTCCTGATCACGCCAATCGTGACGCTCATTTCCGGCCCCCTGGTCTTTGATTTCTGCATCTCTTGCCCCTAACTTAATACACTGTAGTGAGACTGTCAAGGTGTCACCATATAAATTTTTAAAATTGACCGATTTTTTCTTATGAGGTACTATCTATCTACGCATATGAAGCAATTAGTTAACTATCTAAATATACATAGATAATTTTGAGATAATATCTTAACTAACTGATATTACACACTATTCCAATGTCCAGGGGTAAACCCAGATGACCGACCACGACGATCTCCGTCAAGCCCTGCAGGATTTCAAGGAAGTGGGGAAGAGCAAGAGGAAAAAGAGGGAAAACCGGGATTTGGCTTTGGTTTCAAGTGAAGCAGCGGGCCAGCCGGTCAAGGCCCCACCGCCCACCGTGGCGGCGCAGCCGGTCCCGGAGAAGCCCAAGAACAAGGGTGGAAGGCCCAAAAAGTCGGAAAAAACCGAGGAAATTGACGAGAAAACCCTGAAAGAACTTCAGAGTTCCCTCAGTGGAGTATCCAGGAAGGCCATCAAGAAGCTCAAGGCCCTCTTGGATAATGAGAACGTCCGGGTCCAGATGCAGGCCGCCCTGGGGATCATCCGGGCCACGGTGTCGGCCCTAACCCGGGATACGTTGCCCCCAGGCGCCGGCGCGGAGATTCATATCCACACCTCGGCGCAGGTGGCCGTGGTCCAGCCCCAGCCCTCCGGCCCGCCCCAACCGGAGCAGGGCCAGCCGGCCAAGGCCACCGGCCGTCCGATAACTATAGTGAATTAATAGGAAAAGGGAAGTGTATAAAACCGACCGGATTATGACAGGTTAAGCGCCTTTTATTCCTACCCTTCCAGCCCTGCCTGGCCCTCACTCCTGCGTGGAGCGGCCCACCCCCACTCTACTCTCTCACCTGCTCCACCGCCACGGTCACGGGCTGCTGCTACCCTCACGACGGCGCCCCCGGTCCCACGCCCCGCCCACGCCCAGGCTCCTGGCGAGAAACCGGAAACCCGGAGACGGGACTCCTGGCCCCCCAGGTCAATATATGTCCCATAACTAAAAATAGAAAAATCGGGCTTTATCCAGAGGCTTACGATTTGAGGTTCATAAATTTGTTAGGGGATATGACAGTTTGTCATCGCAGAATTGACATAGCGGTGCGAGAGAAAGAGGAAAAACTTGATTAAAACATTGGGGGTATCCGCTTGACTCCCGTTTCCCCTATATCTTGTGTTTTATTATTTGAGGATATCCTCCCCGGAAATCCTTTCCCATAACGGGAGGGACACTGACGGCTTGTTGGACCATTCGGTAGAAGAGCTTACCTCTGGAGCCGGAAGTTCTGCGATTGAATCTAAAGGTAAATTCATCGAGGCAATAGTCCAGGTGAGAACCACGAACCGCTCCCTGATGGGTTCCCAGCAACCATCGTTTCAGCAACGAAGCTGCCCGATGAGCCAAGGGCAACAAGTTTTCTCCGGTTTCGGCGGTTTCTCTTACCACAGCATGAATGTATCCCAGGGAAGCCAGTTGACCATAACCTGCCCAATTATCAGTGCGAATCAGGCTGCCCGGCTCCACGGTTTCTTGGACCGCTTGAGAGAGACTCTCTGTAGAAGCATCGGGCACCCGCATCAACCTAATTCGCCCAATATGCCCTTCGTTTTCCTGGGCTGCGATCATCACCAAAGCCTTTCCCGCAGAGCCGCGGCCACGCTTACCCGGCTTTTCACCGCCGACATAGGTTTCATCAATCTCAACGATACCAGACAAACGGTCACGGCTTGGTCGAACCCTGGCTACTCGCAGCTTTTGAAGCCAGATCCATACAGTTTCATAACGTGGCAACCCAAGGACTTTTTGAAGTCCCAACGCGCTGACGCCGGTTTTCTGGCCGGTCACATGCCAGATGGCCCTAAACCACAAACTCAACGATTTTCTGGTGTCCTGGAAAATGGTGCCTGCGGTGACCGAGACTTGATAATCGCAATGACTACAGCGATAAAGGCCTCTCTTGGTTCCCCAGGCTTTACCATTGCCACACCTTGGACAAGAAAACCCTTCTGGCCACCGCAATTGAAACAAATACCTGCGGCAGGCCTCTTCGGTAGCAAACCTTTGCTCGAACTCCAAAATGGTGCGGGGATAATCTTCAACTTCCATCACCCATCATACTACATATAGTAGGTGGGAGAGTCAAGCGGATAGCCCCATAAAACATTAAGGGCAAAATTTAAAATGTCCGCGGGGTCGGAGCTATATTAAGATAGCAATACCAATACGCCAATCGCCTATTAGCGCGATGCACATAAATAGCAGATATTCTCTATTCTTAGAGAATTGTCATAGAAGGGGATCATTTCATAAAGTTTAATTGGCCTGGAGTGGTTGATCCAGAGAGGCTGCCAGGGCTACCGGGGAAAGTCTCTTGGGAAAAATATTCCTTGACATCTCTCAATGACTA
>VGSX01000272.1 GCA_016874895.1 Deltaproteobacteria bacterium | reverse complement strand
CTATGATCTTCGAACCCCGCGTCTGCAAGCTGACCTTGACTCTACTTATCCGCAGATAACTCTAATGTATATCGATTATTTTCTTAAGTCAAGGTAACTGCTGTCAAACCTTCCACTGACGTTCCACCCTTAACCGGAAAACAAGACCATATACCTGGGACTGAGGGCGCCATCCCATCCTTGGCCCAGATAATAATCAGAAATCGCCATAAACTCCAGGTCATTTGATGCAAATGACCAAAAAACCGTATTAGTTGTCTGCGATAGGAAAAAAGGGATCCTCTCATCGATCTTCCGCCCTAATCTGACGCCAACCTAAACCTTGTTTCGCCACCTGCTTCGTGTTACATTGATTACGATTGTTTATGCTGATAGCTGAACGCCTGCTCCCCTTTTTTCGAAGGGAGGGCGGGAGGGATGTTAATCATCGGGGGGGACCCCAATGAGCCATGACCGTGTCAATCTACCCTCCCATAAGGCCGATTTAATGTATTTTGCCGATCTAAAACCCTATATTACTCTATTAAGGAGCTCCCCTTATGGAGATGCCTGATAAAGATACCTTAAAAGAAATGCAGGACCGTCTGACCCTGACGCCTCGCCTGGTGTGGGATCACCTGGACCGGGGTGAACGTGACCAGGTCATGGCCTACGCCGAGCGGTATAAGCACTTTTTGGACCATGCCAAGACCGAGCGGGAAGCGGTTTTGGAGGTGCAGCGCCTGGCCCGGGATCGGGGCTTTATCGACCTCCAGAGCAACCAGCAAGGAGATAAAGTATTTTTTAACTATCGGGGCAAAATCATCGCCCTGGCCGTTTTGGGGCAAAAACCGGTGAGCCAAGGCCTGCGCCTCCTGGCGGCCCATATAGATTCCCCCCGCCTTGATCTAAAACAGAACCCTCTGTATGAAGAAACCGATCTGGTGTACCTCAAAACCCACTATTACGGCGGTATTAAAAAATACCAGTGGCTGGCCCGGCCCCTGGCGCTGCACGGGGTCATCTTTACCGCCGCGGGTGAACCCATCACCCTCCGCCTGGGAGAGGACCCCGCCGATCCGGTCTTCACGGTCTGCGATCTCCTGCCCCATCTGGCCCGAAAAGTTCAGATGGACAAAAAAGTGGATGAGGCCTTCATCGGCGAAAAAATGAATCTCCTGGCTGGCTCTCTCCCCCTGGGCGACAAAGAGACTAAAGAACGCTTCAAACTGCATCTGCTCAACCTGCTCTCGCAACGCTACGGTCTCACCGAAGAAGACCTGATCAGCGCCGAACTCGAAGCCGTCCCCGCAGGACCGGCCCGGGATCTGGGCTGGGATCGTTCTCTGGTGGGGGGCTATGGGCAGGACGATCGGTCCTCGGCCTTTGCGGCCCTGGAAGCCCTGCTGGACGTGGACCAACCGTCCTGTACCTGCCTGACCCTCCTGGTAGACAAGGAGGAAGTGGGCAGCGCCGGGAATACCTCGGCCCAAAGCATCCTCCTGGAGGAACTGGTGGCCCGGCTGCTCGCCCGCCAAGGGGAGTCCCCGGCCCTGCGGCGCCAGGCCCTGATGCAATCCCAGGCAATCTCCTGCGATGTGGCCGCGGCTCTGGACCCGGACTGGCCCGAGGTCTTCGAAAAACGCAACGCCGCCCGCCTGGGCTATGGCGTGGTGTTAACCAAATACACCGGCCACGGCGGCAAGTACCACGCCAACGACGCCCACGCCGAATATATCAGCCGCATCCGCAGCATCTTCAACCAGCATAACGTCATCTGGCAAGCCGCCGGACTGGGCAAAATCGACGAGGGCGGCGGCGGCACCATCGCCAAGTTTCTGGCGGCTTACGGTATGGATATCGTGGATTGCGGGCCAGCCCTGCTCTCCATGCACTCCCCTTTTGAGGTGGGCTCCAAGGCGGATTTGTACATGACCTATAAAGCCTATCGCAGCTTTCTAAGCAGCCTTTCCTGAAAATCGGGGGGTATGGTGGCCTTATCGGCCTCGCTTGGAAAACATTAACCTTGCACCTGGCAGGAAAAAAAACTATAATTAAAATTTAATACATAAAGGCGGCACAGGCTTTTGGGTCTGTGCCAGCAGATTCCCATTGAACTGCAGCTTCAGGCGGGTGGCGCATCCCTTTACCGCCCGACAATCTTTGAACCTCGACCCTTAAACTTTGAACTTGTCAAGCCAGTGCGTCCCGCGGGAAGCGTCGCCTGGTTATGATCAGGAATCAAGCATGAAAAAATTTTTCGAACGTGTCAGCACCAAGGGAGAGGCCCCGCAGATCGCCACTTTCTCCAATATGATGACTTTTTACAGTCTCCTCTTCTTTCTGCTGACCATACCCTTTATCCTCATTGTGGCCCTGGTCTGGCTCACCGGCGTCATCGGTTTCAGCCCCTGGATCAGCGGCGGCATGGTGGTGCTGGCCGCCTTCTTCTGCTGGCGACTCTACCGGCGCTGGCAAAAACTCAAAGCCCGTCTGGCAGCCCAAAGCTCGGAATACGGGGACATCGTCAAAGAGGCCACCAAGTCGGGCAAGGATATCGAAGTCTCGGTGCTCAACGGCCTGGTGACCTTCCGATATCAGGGTAAACGGCACCCCGCGCCTTTACAATTGGCCCCCCCGCACCTGGCCCTCGAGGCCCCCCACGGCCTGGAGGTGGAAACCGTGGAAGCTGTCAGTATTCATGATGCCCTCGGTGAACCGGGCCGGTTGCGCCAGGAATTGGAAGGGTTTGTGCGCCTGCGGGATTCTGGCGTGATCAGCGAAGAGGAATTCGAAGCCATCAAAAGCAGACTGATGGAAAGATTTAATGAAAAACCCACCCTGGCCGAATTTAATCAGGCCGGGGGATAATCTTGCCCGGTCTTAAAGTTCTGGGATCGGTTCGCCCAAGCGTTCCGTTCCCAGGGCAAAGTTCGGGCCTTCGGTCAAGGAGGCGCTGTCCCAGAAATCCCTCTTATACCGGTAATAGTGGTTGAGACGGAAAAGCGCTTCCCCCAACCTCTCCTGGGACTCCTCCCCGGTGTGCATGATGCCGTGTTGCAGCAGAATCAAAAAACTGGCCGGCAGATAGAACTTTTCCTTGCCGATCACACCGGTGAAATCCAGGCGGCAACTCCCGCTTTTCTTCGCATACAACGCAGCTCGGTATACCCTGCTGCTGGGCTGTAAAACCTCTTGCCCGTAGCGCAATTTCCCCAGCGGAATCTTAAACTTCCCCGCATTCCGGGCCGGATTGGCTAACCGCCGGCCGACCCGGGTCACAAAATCCATCAACTCCCGGGCCACGCGCATTTCGTTGAGTTCGGCCAACTCGAACATGATCCGGGCATAATAAAATATAATGAAACTGATCCAGTCGCCGTCCGTGATGTGACCGGCATGCCATTCCATTCTCGGGACTACCTGGTCATCCTCGATAAAATGGATGAACACCTTGCCTTTCAGTTTCTCGGGATCCCGATCAAAGAAGCCGAATATTTTCTTCATAAACAGCTCGAAGCGCTGGCTGAACGTTATGCTGGGACTATATTTTTCTACTGTCCGATCACAGGGCTCGGAGAAGTTCAAAAGCCTAGGGCGGCAAAGCCTTATTTTGATTATCTTGAGGGATATTCATAGGACAGATGGGCCAGGGGCCGTTGAGGAATCGGTCGCGAGCAGCAGGAGTCATCGTTGGGTTTTTGGGAACTGTAATTTTTCTGCAAGCATTCAGCTCACTGACTTAAAGCTCATGAAAATTAGATAATAAAAGATAGTACGTTACGGCGTTTTCACCCGGTCGGCGCAATTCGTTGTTTTTGTTGCAAGCTGATTGCTGAAGGATGATATTTTTTCCTACCTTACCGCAGCCCGCCCCAAAAGTCAACGCATCCCTTGCGCAACCTGTAACGGCCACCGTTTTTTCCGAGTTACGACGATCCTCGAAAACTGGAAATTATTCCGACAAGAACCACACCGCCCCGACGGCCAGGATAATCCCGGCCAGATGACGCAGAGTCAGGTTTTCCTGTAAGAATAGTACACCCAAGATCACCGTGATCACCGGATAGAGCGAGGTAAGGGGCACCACCACCGTGGCCGGCCCTGTTGCCAGGGCTTTGAGAAAGAAAAACAGACCACAGCCGCCGGATAAACCTACTCCCATGGCCGCCAGCACGCCGGTAGCGCTCCAGGTGACAGGAGTGCGGATAAAAAATATGATGAAAACCCCCATCACCATATAAACGCCTAATTGCACCAGAAAAATGGCCCAATTGGGCAGGTGGCCGGCCGCTATTTTGCTAAAGAACCCCCAAAGCCCCCAAAAGCCCCAGGCCAACAAGGCAAAGAAAAACCATCCGGACATAGCATCCCTGACATCGGCAACCAGGCCTCTCTCCCTGCCATGGTGGTTCCAGGCAGGAATAATCCTGGCGCCGATTTTTTTTTATAGTCACCGCAAGGCATTGTGAGTATAACTAAAAGAAATGGGTTTGGCCAGTTCTTCCTGGCTCTTGGGCCCCCATACTCATGAAGAATCCCGGAAGTTCGGGCTTGCCAGTCCGTGCTGGAAAACAAACCAGTTGGTTTCATTTGATTTATTCCCAGCCACAGGAGTACCCCCCATGGAAATCTCTTCCGCTGCCTTTACTCATAAGGGTGCCATTCCGAAGGTGCATGTCATGCCTGGAGCCGGCGGTAATAATGTCTCCCTACCTTTAAGCTGGCACGAGGTTCCGGCCGGGACCCGATCCTTTGCCCTGGCCATCGTGGATCCCCACCCCGTGGCAAGAAATTGGGTCCACTGGCTTGTCATTAATATTTCGAGTGATATA
>VGSX01000271.1 GCA_016874895.1 Deltaproteobacteria bacterium | reverse complement strand
CAAGGGGAGGCGATATGCCTCCCGGACAGGAAAGCCGAACCCATAAAGGGAGGCCTGATTAATTGCGGCCTGCCATTGGGCCTCATCCAGATGGGGGCCTTTCAGGGCCAGGAGGCGCCCGCCGGGGTAGACCAGGGGGCCGCCGAGTTCCAGGAAGCGGGCCAGGGGAAAGGTGGCCCGGGTAATGACCCCCTGAAAGGACGGTCCCCATTGCCGGGCCAGGGCCGGGGTGAGGTACTGCGGCCGCACCTCCACATCCTGCAACCCGAGCAGGACAATCAGGTAGCGCAAGAAGGCGATCTTCTTGCCGGTGGGCTCCACCAGGGTCAGGTGCAGCTGGGGCAGGGCCAGCTTGAGGGGCAGGCCGGGAAAACCGGCCCCGGTGCCGATGTCGGCCAGGCTGTTCACGGTATTAAGCCAAGGGCAGACCGCCAGGGAATCCAGGAAGTGCTTGACCACCACCTCCTGGGCCGACTTCATCCCGGTGAGATTCATCCGGGTGTTCCATTGCAGGAGTTCTTCGAGGTAAACCAGAAATTGCTGAATAACGGCCGGACCTAAGGAGAGGCCCAACTCTGCGGCCCCGGCCCGGAGCAGTTCTTCCGGTGCAGTTTTATGAAGTTCGAGGTTCACGGTGCAAAGGGGGAATATGCGCTGGCGGATTGATACCCTGCCCCAATAAGTAAGCTTAGCGATGGTCCTCTCCAGAGCAGTTTACTCATCGAGCAGCGATCTCTGTCTGAGTTTGGGAGTTACCTGACGTTCTGACCCTGATAATTTTTTTACTTTTTCCGCAGGTGGACCTGATTCCACCGCTTCGCCAGCCGCCGCTCCCCGATTGCGGCATGTCTGCTGCAGCAAAGTCCGCAAATCTTCCCTTCGGTGCCTGACCTCAGCCTCATCCAGGGAGCAGCCTCCTTCCTGTATGAGTTTCTTATTGCTGGGAGGGACATCGGTACCATCCCTCACCAAAAGCGGGACCCAGTTATATTTCAGATTCTCCCGAGCGCCGGCCCAGGTGCCGCCTTTGTCAGTTTCCGCGCTGACCACCAGGGCCCAGTCCGATAAAGTATAGATCAGCTTATTGCGGGCCATGGCATGTCCTATATGAAAGCGGGCCTCGGGAATGCAGGCCGAAATAAGGACCAGACGGCCTTCCCGGATGGCCTGGCGATATTTTCCCGAGACTACAGCCCGGCCTAAGTTATCCGAAAGAATGCCGACCACCTTACCGTCCTGGGCCAGAGCCGCCAGCATGGCCTCTTGATCGATTCCTTTGGCGCCACCGGAAATTACCTGAATATCCTCTTCGGCACAGCGCCTGCCGATTTCCCGGGTAAATTCCAGGGCCGTTGCCTGGGCGTGCCGTGAACCGATCACGGCCAACCCACCCCTGGCAAGAAGTTCCTTGTTTCCAGAACCGAAAAGGATAGGCGGTGAACTCTGCTTCAAACGATCCTTAAAACGGTTCGGGTAATCCACATCGCTTCGGCTTAGTACCCAGAGTCCTTGCCGAGACCAATTCTCCACCGCCATAGCCTGGGCCACCCCCCTCTCTAAAAGCACTAAAGCCTGATCAGCCTCTTTTATTTGATCTATGGACTGGCGCAATCTCTCCGCCCCCTCAGGGCAGAGCAGATCACCCGGACGTAACTCCTGCTCTCGCAGCCAGGTTGCCAGGCGGTTATATTGTGTTACCGTTAAAGGTCTTAAGCCTGAATGGGTTTTTTGCTCAAAGCTGGCACAGAGCAATAAAACCGCCTGGGTGTCCGGGCTGAGAATATGGTTAGCCTCTGACATCTGTCACTCCGCCCCCGTGGTCAGTGCCAAGGCTAAAGGCAACACAGGGCCTGCCCCGGCCTCTCGCAAGAGGGCAGCAATGATAACCATGGTCCAGCGAGAGTCCACCATGTCATCCACCAGAAAAACCGGACCGGTTTGTAGGCGTTCTGTCATGACGGTATAAGCCCCGGCCAGGTTACGGGCCTGCTGGTAACTGTTCTGCATCTCCTTCTGGGGGCGGGTAGGTCGTAGTATTTTTACACACGGGATACAGGGCAGGGCCAGCGCCTGGGCCAGCCGCTGCGCCAGGTCGGGAACCAGAGTGGGATGGTTCAGGGAAGGCACGCACGTCACCCAGGTTGGGAACGGTTCGGGTTGCCAGCGTTTTTTAACCATGTCCACTACTCCAGTCAACAACTCATCGGCAAAGCGTCCATGCACCTGCTTGCCCAGTTTCACCAACTCTCCCCAGCCGGGGTCCCCCCAGAGACAGAGAGCTCGCCCCGCCTCCATCCGTAAACTGGTGGGGATGTTGCCTTGCCAGCCATAGATTCTCAAGGCGTTGCCGGGCCATTGCCGGCGCGGCGCAATCACCTGGTGCTGGCGTTGCAGGAAACTCCCGGCCCGGTTGGCAGCGGCCAGAGAAAAGCTTTCGGGTATTAAAGGGTGTCCCCGGCAGGGGGCACAACGGCCGCAGGCCTCGGCCTCAGGATCGTCAAGTTCCCGTCCTAAGAAGGCCATCAGACAAGAGGAGCTGTTCAGGTAGTCCCGCATCCTCGCCTGTTCCAGGCGGCGCAGCTCGGTGAGGCGCAATACTCTGGCATCGTCCGGTTGATAAACAACTGCCGTAGCATACCACCGTGAGCCTCGCTTTACAACCGGCGTCGGAGTTTCAACGGCCAGAATTTTTAAAACCTTTTCTAACTGGCCGCGCCTTAAGTTCAAGCATCCCTCCAGTTGGGACAGACTGAGACCATCGTCTGCATCGTTCAGAGCCGTCAAAACCTCCCGGCCATGTCCCTGGGGAGGGAACGCGGTCCTGATGAAATAGTCGGTAATATCTTCATCTTCGACGCCGCTTAACATAATACCGTAAGCCTCGTCCAGGGCGCGACCGGCCCGGCCCACCTGCTGGTAATAATGCACTACTGATCCCGGACGCTGAAAGTGAATCACAAAGCCCAGATCAGGTTTGTCAAAGCCCATGCCCAGGGCGGTTGTGGCGACCAGGGCCTTGATGCGGTTGTCGAGTAACTTCTGTTCCAGATCCATCCGGCTGTCGTTATCCAATCCTCCCCAATAAGCAGAAGCCTCTATCCCCTCCGATTGCAGCCAAAGAGACAGCCGCTGGGCATCTCGAATGGTCAGGGTATAAATAATGCCGGACCCGGGCAGAGTGGGCAAATGTTCGGCCAGCCAGGCCATCCTGGCCGCCTGACTGGGGAGCAGAATATTTTGTAAACGCAGGCTGGCCCGGCCGAGCGGTCCCCGGTGCACGACCAGGCGCGGCCCCAGTTGCGACTGAACATCCTTAATTACCCGGTTATTGGCGGTGGCGGTGGTGGCCAAGACCGGGATATTGGGCGGCAACGCCTGCAGAATCCGGGTGATCCGGCGATAGTCCGGGCGGAAATCATGTCCCCAGTCGGAAATGCAATGGGCCTCATCCACCACAAAAAAGCCGATGGCGCCGGCCAGGGGCATGAGCACGTTCTCTCGGAAATCGTCATTGGCCAGTCTCTCCGGTGACACCAGCAGAATATCGACCTCGCCCCTTAAAAGACGAGCCTGTATTTCCTGCCATTCCTCCCGGTTGGTGGAATTGATGGTCGCCGCCTGAACCCCCAGGCGCTCTGCCATCTCAACCTGGTTACGCATCAAGGCCAGCAAAGGGGAAATTAACAGGGTCGGGCCCTTTCCCTGACTCCGCAACAATCGGGTGGCCAGAAAATACACTACACTTTTTCCCCACCCGGTTCGCTGTACTACGAAAAGCTGGGATTTATCCCGGCTGAGGGCGGAAATCGCCTCCCATTGGCCTTCCCGGAAAGTGGCCTCCGGCAGAGCCAAAGCCCGACGTAAAAGAGCCAGGGCCTGCTGTTTCATTTCTCCGTTTCTGTCAGCATTAAGCATTGAATCTGCCATATCAGTAAGTTGGGTTTCCCCCAAGCATAGTTGCCGGGATATGGAGCTCTCTTGCAGCAGTGATTGAAAAAGAAGGCATGGTGTCCATGAGAAATGTTGAAATTACATATTATGACTGATACTCAGGCGATGTCAAAAGTAGAATATTTATTTTCGGGAGTAATGAGGCGGGGCTCCAAATCCGGCCTTTGGATCATGCGATTGACTGATTCTTTTTCCAATTTCTGCTTCCCGATGCTTTCGATCAACTGAGTGTTCCCAATGTTCAAGCTGAAAGCTGATCGCTGATGGTTTTAAAAATACGTTTCCCTTTGAAATCACAGCTTGCAGATGCCATGGATGGAGCTGCAGGTGGAGGAGTAGAGCTGGTCGATCCAATCATCCCGGCGCAGGGAAGACAACGGCGCGGCCCCGCAGACGGGACAGGCATTTTGTTTGGCCAACCGCCGCAACAAGGCGTGCATGGTGGTAAGAAAGGCCGCGTGGCTCCAGGTGAGGGGGGCCACTGATAAGGGTACTCCGGTATAGGGGTGAAATTGCTCCGGCAAGACCCCCGAGGGCAGGGCCCGCCGGGTAACGAGGGACATAACTTCCAGGGCCTGCTGCAACTCCTCCTCGGGACCGTCTTTTTGGATAAGGTAGTCGGCCAGCCACAGGGTGCATATGACCCAGGGGTTGCCCGGGGTGGCGGCAACGGCCCGATGGTAGCTGTCATCCTCGTACCGGGCCAGGCCGCCGGCGGCGCCGTCCACCCAGAGCTTTTCCTTCAGGGTATGCATGGTGCTGGCCAGACGCGGGTCATCCGGCGAATACAGCCCGAAGGCGAAAAGTCCCCAGAGGCTGGCATCGCAGACCGGGTCGGCCAGCAGGGTACCCTCGGGGCCCCGGTGGAGCA
>VGSX01000270.1 GCA_016874895.1 Deltaproteobacteria bacterium | reverse complement strand
GGTCACCGGACAGTCCGGCGTAGCTTCCCGATGGGGCACCTTTTTCTCAAAGGGCCTGAGCCAGGGGGATAATCTCTGATAGAGCGGTCCGGAATAGAGGATGAAATAGGTGGAGGCGCCGATGGTCACCAACCCCACCAGGGTGATCAAGCCCATGGTCTCCATGGTGATGTGGCCCAGGCTTAGCCCCAGTGCTCCCAGGATCAAGGAAAACTCGCTGATCTGGGCCACCGTCAACCCGGCCAGAAAGCCGGTGCGTTTGCGGTAGCCCAGATACCCCATGATGGCCAGGACAATGAGGGGATTGCCGATAAGGACAAAAAGGGAAAAGATCATGGCCTTTCCCGCCTGGGCCCCCAACACCGACAGGTCCAGCCGCGCTCCCAAATCAATGAAAAAAAAGACGAGCAGGAAGTCACGCAGGCCTACCAGGCGGGTGCTCAGGGCCTCCCGGTAGGGAGTCGAAGCCAAAGAAACGCCGCCGAGAAAGGCCCCCACCTCTTTGCTGAACCCCAGGGCATCCCCCAGGGTGGCCAGAGAAATGGCCCAAGCTACGGCAAAAAGGACCAGGAGCTCTTGATTGCGCGCCAGATATTTCAGGAAGGTGGGCAGAACATACCGCATCATCAGGGCGATTCCTCCTAAAAATGCGGCTCCCGTTCCCAAAACCCATAAGAGTTGGGAGAAAACGGCCCCCTCACGACCAGTTCGGCTTCCCATGGCGGTCAGGACGATCATCACCAGGACGACGGCAATGTCCTGGACGATAAGAAAACCGATGGCGATACGCCCGTGCAGGGAGTCTATCTCCCGCTTGTCGGAGAGGAGTTTGACGATGATGATGGTGCTGGAAAAAGTCAGGGCCACGGCTACATAAATAGCTTCCACCAGCGGCAGTCCCAGCCCCAGGCCGATGAGGAAACCGAAGACCGACGTAAAAATCACCTGCCCCAGGCCGGTGGCCAAGGCCACCTTGCCCATGGTGCGGATGAGGTGGAGGTCCAGCTTGAGCCCCACCACAAAAAGCAAAAGAGCAATGCCGATATGGGCCAACAGCTCGATCTGGTCATGGCTGGTGATGAGACCGATGCCGGAAGGCCCAACCAGAATCCCCGCTGCCAATAAAGACACAATTAGTGGTTGCCGCAGCACCAGCCCGATAACGCCTAACGCCCCAGCTACCAAGAGAATTGCGGTGATCTCGTAGAACATGTTTTCAAACATCATGGCTCTTCATCCAAAAGTGGCGCCGGCGCCAAAGGGATATCTTTTCCCGCCAGGCCCCCAACTTCTCTCTCGAAGAACATCGCCGCATCAAGGCTGATTATCACGGCTGCACCTATGGTCACCCAATAATGGCTGGACGCCATGATGCAAGCATGACAGATGTCTGATATATTACCAGAATATCTCATAGGCGGCAACCTGACGGACTGAATCGACTCCAAGGCTATAACCTTAATTCTGGCTTGGTCATTTTTTCCCCCGAGGTAATGATGAAATTTCTTCCATCCCAAATGATGTTTTTTCTCCAGGGCCGAGAGACCAAGAATAAAGTCCGGTCATTACTCAAGTTTATTTTGGTCCTGGGTCTATTGATAATTGCTTTTAGTATTACTTTCCACTTTCTTATGCAATATGAAGGCCGCCAATACTCTTGGATAACCGGCCTTTACTGGACCCTAACCGTTATGTCCACTTTAGGGTTCGGAGACATCACCTTTTCCAGCGATCTGGGCAAGATATTTTCTATCATCGTGATGCTCCTCGGGATAGTATTTCTTCTGATTATGTTACCTTTTACCTTTATTACCTTTTTTTACGCCCCCTGGCTCGAAGCGCAATCCAAGCTTCGGGTTCCCCGGGAATTGCCGGAAGATTTCACCGACCATGTAATCTTTACCAGTTACGACCCCATTACCATCAGCCTAGTGGAACTCTTGGAAAAATATTCCCGGCCGTATGTCATCCTGACGCCGGATATCCAGCTCGCCATGGACCTCATCGATCAGGGATATAACGTGGTGGCGGGAGAGCTGGATGACCCGGAAGCCTACCGGAATCTCCGAGTGAACCAGGCCGCCTTGGTAGTGGCCAATAATGATGATATGAAGAATACCAATATCACCTTCACTATCCGGGAGATTACCAAGGAGACGCCCATCGTCACTAATGCCGATTCGGATGAATCCATCGACATTTTGCAACTGGCCGGGAGCACCCATGTATTTCAGTTCATGAAATTGCTGGGCCAGGCCCTGGCCCGGCGCGCCTTGGGGATTAGCGCCCGGGCCAATGTCATTGGCCATTTCGACCAAATGCTCATTGCTGAAGCCACGGCCATGCGCACTCCTCTGGTGGGCAAAACCCTCATGGACAGTGGCATCCGTCAGGCTACGGGAATAAACGTGGTGGGGCTATGGGAAAAAGGGCGCTTTGAGGTGCCCAGGCCCGACAGCGTCATCACACCCACCACGGTATTGGTCCTGGCAGGCATTGCGGAACAGTTGGCCAAGTACGACCAGTTCATGGAACACGTCGGGGAGTTGACCACCCCCATCATTATTCTCGGCGGCGGCCGGGTGGGGAGGGCCGCGGCGGAGGCTCTCCGGAAACGCGGCATCCTCTTTCGGATCATAGAAAGCAATCCCGACTTCGCCGAAGGAGACGGCGAGTATGTCATTGGCAATGCCGCGAATCTCCACACCCTGATTCGAGCCGGCATTCAAGAAGCGCCGTCAGTCTTCGTCACCACCCATACCGACGACCTGAACATTTATCTGACCATTTACTGCCGCCGCCTGCGGCCGGATATCCAGATCATCAGCCGAGCCACCCTGGATCGCAACATCAGCATCCTGCACACTGCTGGCGCTAACCTGGTGATGTCCGCCGCTTCTTTGGCCGCTAACACCATCTTCAATCTTCTCATTAGACACAAGGTCCTCATGGTGAGCGAGGGGCTCAATATCTTTCGGGTCACGACACATGCTTCTCTGGTCGGTAAGACTCTGAGAGAGAGCAAGATTCGGGAAGAGACCGGCTGCACCATCATTGCCATCCAGCGCGGTGAACAAACTTACCTCAACCCTGATCCCGATCTCCGCCTTGCCGGCAACGACATGTTAATCCTTATCGGTACGGGCGAAGCCGAGAAACTTTTCATCACCCAATACCCGGAAAAGGTCTGAGGGATTTAATACCATCTCTCTATTGAAATTCCGGGGTAAAGCCATCAGGAACAAGTAAGGCGCACGCCAGAACCGAAGTCCCATGCCGATTTTTATTGACTTTAGTGCAGCAACCAGGATATTAAGGTAAGGAAACCTCACAATTCTTGGCCGGGAAAGGAGCTTTTTAAAAGATAGGCTTTTACGTGGTCAGTGTGCTGGGCTGCATTGAGATGAATATTTTCAATCTACATAGGTTCTTCGTTCGAGAGGCAATCGCAGCATAGGTTCTATCTTTTTAGTTCTTTCCCCTTTTTCTTATGAAAACAATTAAATTAGAATATTAATTAAATATTACAGTATTTTATCTATTTCATATGATTAATAATTTAACTATAAAGACAGCCATTGTATTATCTTTACTAGTAACAATAACTTTGGTCATTTTTTTAACCAAAAACAACCTATACCACTACCATTCTGTTTTTAGAGAATTTTACTTTATTCCTTTGGTCTTGGCGGCCTTTTGGTTTGGCTTGCGAGGGACCTTGCTTACCTCAGGAAGTATTACGCTATTCTATCTCATTTTCCTGGTATTTTATTGGCAGGGAATATCTGCTGAAAAAATTAACATCTTCATTGAGATTATCTTTCTGAACATCGTGGCCGTAATTTTTGGAACTCTCCGAGAACGGGAAAATAAGCAGCAACGGCGGGCCCAAAAAGCCGAAAACCTGGCGGCCATTGGCAAGGCCGTCTCTGGAGTGGCCCATGATATGAAGACGCCACTGGTAGCCATCGCCGGGTTTACCAGGCAAGTCTTAAAGAAAATGAGAGAAGACGACCCCCATCGGGAGAAGCTGGACATTATCCAACGAGAAGCCCAACGTTTGGAAAGCATGGTAAAAGACATGCTGGACTTCGCCCGGCCTCTGGATTTACGGCTGGCCCCTGCAGATGTGAACCAACTGCTCAAGGAGAGTTTTGAGGTAGCCCAGGATTTGGCCCGGGAACAAGGGGTGACCATGGAAACCCAACTTGGTGCTGATATCCCTTTAACACCCCTGGATGCCGGGAGAATGAAACAAGTTCTCATCAATCTGGTAATCAACGCCATCCAGGCCTCACCGGCGGGAGAGACCGTCACGGTGCGTTCGGTCCTGGGAGAGAAAAATATCACTATCGATGTAGTCGATCGCGGCTGCGGGATTACCCCGGACCAGAAAGAGAATATTTTCGTGCCCTTCTTTACTACCAAGAAAGAGGGGGTGGGATTGGGGCTGTCCATGGTGAAGAATATCGTCTCCGCCCATCACGGCTTGGTGGAATTCTTCGACAACCGCAATCCCAGCCAAGGAGTCACCTTCAGAATTACTTTGCCCGGAGAAGCAACTGCCGGAAATTGAACGATAAGAGGGGACTGAGATCGTGGGGGTGCCCATTCTCACTGACCTGGTCGTTATCTTCGGCCTTTCCATTGCCGTCCTGTTCGTCTGCCACCAGCTACGGGTGCCGGTGACGGTGGGGTTTATCCTCACCGGGATTCTGGCCGGACCCCATCTGCTGGGTTTGGTCAAGGCCGTACATGAAGTGGAAATGCTGGCGGAGATCGGGGTCATTTTGTTGCTCTTCACCATCGGGGTGGAGTTTTCCTTCGCCAACCTGCTCCAGATCAGGCAATCGGTGCTGATTGCCGGAC
>VGSX01000269.1 GCA_016874895.1 Deltaproteobacteria bacterium | reverse complement strand
GTTGCCCAACGGCATGGTGGATCTGGCCATCGACCTGACGGCCTTGAGGCATAATTTTCTCCAGTTGCGGCAGTTCTGCGGCCCCGGAGTGAAGATTATGGCCGTCATCAAGGCCGACGCCTACGGACACGGCCTCCTGCCGGCGGGCCGGACCCTGAGCGCTGCGGGGGCCGATTGTTTCGGGGTGGCCTATCTTTCCGAGGGTTTGAGCCTGCGCCGGGCCGGGATTTCCGTCCCGATTCTGCTGCTTATGGGGATCCTGCCCGAAGAGGCCGCTGCAGCCGTGGCCGCGGACCTGGACGTGGCCCTGTTCCGTCCCGATATCGCCCAGGTGCTGGCCGCCCAGGCCCGGCTCTTGAATAAAAAGGCCAGGGTGCACGTCAAGATCGACACCGGCATGGGGCGTTTAGGGCTGCTTCCGGCCCAGGTCTGGCCCTTCCTGGAGCAGTTGGCCGGGCTGCCGGAACTGGAACTGGCCGGGCTGATCTCTCATTTTGCCGCGGCCGACTGGGCTGATCAATCCTATACCCAGCAACAGCTCGAAGGCTTCCAGGAACTGGTGCGCCAGGTCCGGGCCCGGGGGTGGGGTGCCCCGGCCAGCCATATCGCCAACAGTGCCGCGATTTTAGACGTGCACCATTCCCACCTGGATATGGTGCGGGCCGGCATCATGCTCTACGGATCGCCCCCCTCATTGGAGACGCCGCCGCCGGTGGAACTGCGGCCGGTCATGAGCCTGCGCACCCAGGTTATTCAGGTCAAAGACGTGCCGGCCGGGGCCAGCATCAGCTACAGCCGCACCTATATCACGCCCGGGCCCGTCCGCCTGGCGGTGCTGCCGGTGGGTTACTGCAACGGCTACAACCGGTTGCTCTCCAACCAGGGCTGGGTCTTGATAAAAGGCCAGCCAGCCCCCATCCGGGGCCGGGTGTGCATGAATCTGATGATGGTGGAGGTGACCGATATACCGGGAGTGCGGGAGGGGGATGTGGTTACCCTTTTAGGGGAAGATGGGGACCGGCGTCTGACTGCAGATGACCTGGCGGCCTGGGCCGGCACCATCAGCTACGAAGTCCACTGCTTGCTGGGGAACAGCAACTTTCGCAGATACATCGAGTGACTTGCTGGGATTAGTCCTTTCGGGAGGGAATGGGGTTTCCCCTTTGCCGCAATTTGTTTCTTAGGGTAAGCATGGTAGTTTGAAGGCGGGATGCGCACACCTTCCTTTTTGGGAGGAAGGTCCTCTATACCTGGGAAGCAGAAAATAGTTCAAAGGCGGGATGCGCTACGCTTTCCCGCCCTACACGGTGGATTTTTCGGAGCAGAATTAAAAAACTATTTTGGTGAAATAATTATGAATAAAGACGATATAGATCTTCGGCAGGAGCCCCTGATCTGTTTGATCTGCGCCTGGCGGGAGGATTGCCTGAAGAAGTATTCTTTCACCGGGGGGCAGTGTCTGGAATTCTCCCGGGATGTAACCGTGAAATTGCCGGGCGAGCCCGAAAAGCCGAAACCTGATTCTTAAAGGACCGGCAACTTATGGAAGTTATTGAAAAACGGTCGGCCATACGCCATCGCCTGGATCTCCCCCTGGAATCGCTGGAGGGGCGGCCCCGACCCGGGGGCCTGCTGGTGGACCTGAGCGCCCTGGGGGCCCAGGTGATCAGCCCGCTCCATACGGTCCCGGGGAAGTATCTGCCGTTAACTTTCCGGTGGCCGGGGGAAGCGGTCGAAACCACTCTGGTAGGTATGGTGGTCTGGGTCCAGGACCTGCCCGGGCAGCCGCCCCGCTTCTGTCTGGGCTTAAGTTTTTCGAAGCCCCATTGGGAGCTGGAAGCCAAAATTCGCTCATACATCTCAGGACTGGAGGCGAAATAATCTTGACAAGATTTTTTATTTAATAATACATTGTCTCACATGCAGGCAGTGCCAGGGAGAGGCACTCCTGTCCTCTTGATTGCCTTGCACCCCAGCCGGATAACCTCAAGTGGCCGGGAGGCGCAACGCACCGACATCTCCCGAGATTTTCAAGCCTCCATCCCTTAAGAAAATCGGAAAGAATCTGATCTCATTATGAGTATGAAAAAACGCGTGGCCGAGGTTGTTGCCCAGGCCCTGGAAACCCTCAAAACCAACGGTAGCCTGGAGCTTTCCGGGATGCCGCTTTTTCAAGTGGATATACCTAAGACCCCGGAGCATGGGGATTTCGCCACCAACGCGGCCCTGGTGCTGGCCAAGCCGGCCCGGCGTCCGCCCCGGCAGGTGGCCGAGCTCATCCGGGAGGCCATAAATCCCCCCCCGGGCATGTTGGCCCGGGTGGACATCGCCGGACCCGGTTTTATTAATTTTTTCCTGCAGGAAAGCTATTGGCTGCAGGTCCTGGCCGATATTGCCGCGGCTGCCGGCCGCTATGGCCACAGCAGCCTGGGCGCCGGTAAAAGGGTCCAGGTGGAGTTCGTCAGCGCCAATCCCACCGGCCCCCTGCACGTGGGCCATGGACGGGGCGCGGCCCTGGGCGACGCCCTGGCCAACATTCTGACCTGCACCGGCCACCAGGTGGAGCGGGAATATTATATCAACGATGTGGGCTCCCAGATGCGCACCCTGGGCCTGTCTTTGTTCCTGCGCGCTCAGGAAGTGCAAGGAGAACAGGTGAGCTTCCCGGAAACCTGCTATCAGGGTGATTACATCAAAGAATTAGCCCAGGAATACCTCGCCGGGCAGGGTCCCGTACCCGCAGGTGAACCCGACGCCCCCACCCTGGACGCCTGCGGGCGCTACGCCGGGGAGGCCATCCTCAGGGAAATCCGCCAGGACCTGGAAGACTTCGGGGTCCGCTTCGATACCTGGTATTCGGAAACCCGGCTATTTGAAAACAAGATCGTGGACCGGGCCTTTGCCGCCCTCCAAGAGCGGGGTTACCTCTACGAGGCCGAGGGCGCCCTGTGGTTTAAGGCTACTGCTTTCGGCGACGAAAAGGACCGGGTGGTGCGCCGGCAGAACGGCGCCACCACCTATTTTGCCTCGGACATCGCCTACCATTGGGAAAAATTTCAGCGGGGCTATGATCAGGTTATCGACATCTGGGGCGCGGATCACCACGGTTATGTTCCCCGCCTGCAGGCCATCGTCCCGGCTCTGGGTATTAAAGACCAAAAGCTCACCGTCCTGCTGGTGCAGCTGGTGAGCCTGCTCCGGGAAGGGCAGCCCGTGGCCATGACCACCCGGGGCGGGACCTTCGTGACCCTGCGCCAGGTGATGGACGAGGTGGGCAAAGACGTGGCCCGCTTTATCTTTCTCAGCCGCCGGGCCGACGCCCACCTGGAGTTTGACCTGGAGTTGGCCAAGAGACAGACCAGCGAAAACCCGGTGTACTATGTCCAATACGCCCACGCCCGGCTGGCCAGCGTGTTTCGCCTGGCCGGGGAGAAAGGCATCGCCTGGCAGACTGCCCCACCGGAGGTTCTTACCCGGTTGAATCTTCCCGAGGAGCTCACGGTGTTAAAACTGCTGGCCGGTTATCCGGATATCGTAGAGGCCGCAGCCACGCACCTGGAGCCGCACCGGATTACTTATTGCCTCACCGAACTGGCCGGGGAACTGCACAGTTATTATTATAAACACCGTTTCATTTCGGATGATCAGGAGTTAACCCAGGCCCGGCTTCTGCTGGTGCAGGGCGTCAAAGCCGTCCTGGACCACGGCCTGGGATTGCTGGGGGTGGAGGCGCCGGAAGCCATGTAGCCGGCGGCAAGAAGTAGAGCAGGGGGGTAATCCGTTTTGTTCGGAAATTTTTCTGGCAGGTATTAGCACCGGAAAGGGGGGAAGCCGTGTCGCAGCAGGAGCCAAAGGCCCGGGCCAAAAAGCAGGTGACCTTTACTATGGGGGCCGCCAGGCTGCTCGGGTACGGACTGGTCATGATGGCCATGATGGTATGGGTGTTCACCTTGGGCGTTCTGGTGGGACGGGGAGATATTCACCGTCTTTTCCAGCGCTACGGTTTCAATAAAACTGACCTGGCGGCCCGTCTCGGCATGGACACGGAGAAACAGGTTGCCGCCGTCCTCCCGGGTGCGGCCGGACCTAATCAAGAGGAGGGCATAAAACCCCCTCCGGAAGCGGAAAAAACCAAAGAAATACAAGCCGCCGCAGCCCCTCCCACTCCTGCACCTGCGGCCCAGGCTGCCGATGCCAGCGCCTCGCCGTCCTCCCCGGCTGCGGCGAAGAAAACTGCTGCCGAGAAAAAAGCGGATGCCAGGAAGCCCAAGGGACTGGTGCCCCCAAAAATTGAGAAAGATCCTGGCTTAGCCGCCAAATTAAGTTTCCAGAACAGTCTGGACACACCCACCCGCAAACCACCTCGAGCTGCTGCCAAGCAGGAAGCCACGGTGCGGATTGCCTCGGCCACGCCCGCCATGCCCCGGCTTCAGGGTGACGCTGGGCAGGCCGCCACCAGAGATAATAAGGCCGGAGACGCTACAACTACCATGCCCCGGCTTGCGGGAGGTTCAGGGACCAGTGCGGAAAAGAAACCGGCCAGCTCTTACCAGGTGAGGGTGGCATCCTACCGGACCCCCCAGGAAGCCGAAAAGGCCATGGCCGATCTCAAGAAAAAGGGATTTAATGTCAACCTGCAGCAGGGAAAGGATCGCAGCGGGACGACCTACGTCATCAGGACAGGCCGCTTTACCAGTAAAACCGAGGCCGAGAGGGCGGCCAAAAGATTACAGGATGCCAAATTCAGCGGCCAGGTGCAGGAAGCCAGATAAGGCCTTGGTTTAGATTTTCAGCAGACAGGTGAAGTAACAAGATCGTGCCCAAGTACGACTTGGGCACGAGTTCTAAGTTGCTCGCCTGGAGGGGAGAGGGCTGGGATGAG
>VGSX01000268.1 GCA_016874895.1 Deltaproteobacteria bacterium | reverse complement strand
AGGCTCGTTTGTCATAATTAATGAAGGTGGGCAAAGCCCACCCTACATGTTGGCTGCATCCTGGAACTTTAATAACAGGGTGACGCTTGGTCGATGCACCTGACGATTGCTAGGGTACGGACGATTCCCTTGTCAGCCTTTACATGACGCGTTCCTGAAATGCCCGGACGGTGAGGGTCAGCCCGTCCCTCAGGGATACCTGGGGCTGCCAGCCCAGTCGTTCCCGGGCTAAGGAGCTTTCCAAAGCGCTGCGTCGCTGCTCTCCGGGCTTGGCCGGTCCATGCACCGGCCCAAGGCTGGAGCCGATAATTTCCTGGAGCCCTAGATAGATGGTCAAGATGTCCGTTTCCTTCCCGGTGCCGATATTAAAGGTTCCGGCCTGTGAGTAGTCCAGGGCCTTGAGGTTGGCTGCCACCACATCCCCCACATAGACAAAGTCCCTGGTTTGGAGGCCGTCGCCGTTAATGATGGGCTGCTCTCCGTCCAGGAATTTTTCTATAAAGATGGCCACCACCCCGGCTTCCCCCAGGCCGTTTTGCCGGGGACCGTAAACATTGGCGTACCGCAGGCTCAGAGGGATAATACCGTGCTCACGCTGATAAAAATGCATATAATGCTCCACCGCCAGCTTGGCGATGCCGTAGGGGCACTCTGGTCTGGCCCAGTCCTGTTCCCGGGCCGGGATGGGAGCATCATCGCCATACATGGCCCCACCGGTGGAGGCAAAGATAATCCTTTCAACTCCGGCTCGGACCGCAGCCTCGAAGAGGTTCAGGGAGCCCAGGATATTTTCCTGGGCGTCCATGACGGGATCAGCCACGGAGACGCGGACGCTCATCTGGGCGGCATGATGCACCAGTACGTGGGGTTGCCAGCGGCAGATGAGGTCGAAGGTTTCCCGGCTTTTTATATCGAGAGGGTAAAACTGAGCCCCAACGGGAACATTTTCCTGACGCCCGGTGCTGAGATTATCCACCACCGCCACCTCAAAGCCCGCCCCGAGAAAGGCATCGGCAACATGCGAGCCGATAAAACCAGCCCCACCGGTGACCAAAATACGTTTTTGTTCTGACATAACTTTATCTCTCCTGCTTCGTGAAAGGTAGGCGTTCAGCTATCAGCAATCAGCTTTGGGTTAGGGAAACTAAGCGAAAAACCAGTGACCCGCTACCTTGGAATAACTATTCGAATTTAAAGCATTAGCTGATGGCTGTAAGCTGACCACTGAACGCTTACCGTGAAAGATTACGCCTGCCGATTGAAACAATCATGGCCTATTGGGGCCACCCCCGATGATTAAAATCCTCCCTGGCCCGTTTGCAGAAAAGGGGGGAAACAAGGAGGAATCCTTTCGGCTTCCCTTTTTTAAAGGGGGGATTTAGAAAATTATCACGGTTAAATCTGATAGTGAAAATCAGGATGGTCCAGAAAAATAGACCTGTTACCTTCCAGATTATCCGCCCGGATTGTCCGGTTGTCATAATACCTTGCCCGGCCTCCTAAGGTGAGTTGGCCATGTGGGGCAGGAGGTCCACCGGGACATCTCTCAGCTGCGGGAATTTGGAATCTTTATCTGACAGAATGGCTTCGGAAAAGGGCCAATCGACGCCGAGATTCGGATCATTCCAGATAATGCCGTATTCATCCCCGGGATTATAAAAAGCCGTTACTTTATAAAGAACTGTGGCCGTTGCACTGATCACTGCGAAACCATGGGCAAAACCCGGAGGGACATAGAGCTGGCGGTGATTTTCCGCAGAAAGGGTGTTTTGAGACCATTGGCCGAAGGTTGGGGAATCCTGACGAATATCCACCACGAGGTCAAGTACCTCCCCCTGGAGAACCATGACCAACTTCCCCTGTGGTTCCACTAATTGATAGTGCAGCCCGCGCACCACTCCCCGGCGGGAAAATGACAGATTGTCCTGCACAAACCTGGCGGTGATGCCATGCTCCGAGTATCTCTGGGCCTGGTAGGTCTCCAGGAAATAGCCTCGGAGGTCTGTAAAAAGGCGCGGTTCGATGAGAACAATCCCTGGCAGATCAACGGGAATAACTTTCATGTCTGTGATAACTCCCTGAGGCCTTTAAAAAATCAGGCAATGGCGCCATACTGCTGCTGCAGCCATTGTTGATAAGCGCCGCTGACGACAGACCAATATAGTACCGCTGACAGAATTCGGCTTTCCAAAATACAATGAGTTGTGTCAACAAGTTACCGAGTGGAGACGCGGTCCTCGGGCAGAAAGACCACCTCCCGTTCCAATGGGATGGAGTGCATTTTCCAAACCGCGGCCTGAATGTCGGCGATCAGAGCCCGCATGTCCGCCGCGGTGGCCCGGCCCCGATTAATAATAAAATTGGCGTGGCGGGTGGATACCTGGGCGTCTCCTACGCTTTTTCCTTTTAAACCGCATTGGTCTATGAGCCAACCGGCTGGCGGTCCCTGGGGGGGGTTTTTGAAGACGCTGCCACAGGTAAGTTTCTCGGAAGGGAATTGGGCCCGCCGTTGTTGTATGATAGCGCGGTGCCGGGCCTGCAAGCTCCTGGGGGGCGCCTGTTCCCGGAGGCAGAATTCCGCGGCCACCACCAGCCAATCAGGATGAGCCAGAAGCCGGGAGTGGCGATAGCTGAACTGCAAGTCCCCGGCGGCGAGGGCCTGCACTCCCTGCTCTGGCGTCAACACGGTGACGCGCCTGACAATATGACCTATTTCCTGCTGCGGGCCGGTGCCGGCGTTGAGGCGCACTGCGGCCCCCACGGTCCCGGGGATGCCGATGAGGAACTCGAAACCGGCCCAGCCCCCCCGAGCCAGGGTGGCGGCCAACTGGGGGAGATATGCCCCCGCCCCGGCCTGCACCACCCCGTCGCCAAAGGCTACCTGGCCCAGGGACTTAGTGAGATGCAGGGTAATGCCAGGCAACCCCTGATCCCCGATAAGCAGATTGGACCCCCGGCCCAGGAAAAAAACCGGCCAGCCCTCGTCTCGGGCCGCGCCCAGAATCGCTGCCGCTTCATCCGGAGAATCCGGAGCCAGCAGCCACTGGGCCGGTCCGCCGATACGCCAGGTGGTGTAAGGCGCCAGTGGCAGTTGCGACGCGGCTCGGGCCAGAAATGGCTCCAGGCCCGGGGGGAGATTCCTTCGCAGGGGTTGATTCCTTAACCGGGGGATAGAATATGATTGTCCCAACTTATCTGACCGGATAGCTAAAAACTATCTGTCCCCCTTGCTCAGATTTGACCTCGCTTACTCTAACTTATTTTTATCAGGCTATAATCGTCTTTATTGTGTTGTTAATTCTACCCCTGACCTCTCTGCTTACAGTTGTGGTTAACTCTTAGCCCTCGGGGGAGGGGTGCAGGCAATCAACTTAACAATCCTGCAATAACTGCGGCAAAAAGGCAAGAGTCATTCTCTATAAAGGAGCGTTATTGATTTTTTCCCGGCTATAAGCTATAATATATTATCAGAAAAAAGCCGGGTACGACAATAAAAAGATGGGCCCGGCAATTTCTCGCAACCTTGGGAGTTAACCAGGCATGACCATTGAGGATATTATGGTCCGCATCCGGGCTGAGGCCCCGGCGGGCAAGATTCCCTGCGCCACTGCCTTCCAATTGGCGGAGGAGTTGGGCCTGAGCCGCAGCAGGCTGGGAGAATTGTTGAACGAAATGAATATTAAGATCGTTAACTGCCAGCTCGGCTGTTTTTAATAGCATAATCAATCTGACTGATGAAATATCTTTTCGGGCCGGTCCCCTCCCGGCGTTTAGGCCTGTCGCTGGGAGTTGACCTCGTTCTCCCCAAAACCTGCCCTTTTGACTGCATTTACTGCGAAGTAGGTCGAACTACGGTCAAAACCATGGAGCGGCGGGAGTATATCCCGGCAGCGGCGATTGTGGCGGAGTTGGAGACCTATTTCAGCCGCGGGGCTCCCAGGCCCGACTACGTCACCCTGGCCGGCTCCGGGGAGCCCACCCTGAACCGCGGTTTGGGCCGCATCATCGCCCGCCTCAAAAACCTAACCGACTCGCCGGTGGCGGTCCTCACCAACGGGGCCTTGCTCCATTATCCGGAGGTCCGCCGGGAACTCGCTCAGGCCGATGTTATCCTGCCTTCCCTGGATACCGTGACGCCGGAGCTTTTTCAAATTATCAATCGGCCCGCCCCCGGCCTGAGGGTGGATCATCTGATGGCGGGATTGCGGGCCCTGCGGGAGGAATACGGCGGCCAGATCTGGTTGGAGGTGCTGCTCCTGCGCCGCTTGAACGATACCCCGGAAGAACTGGCCAAACTCAAGGCAACCTTGGAGCTGGTGCGTCCCGACAGAATCCATCTCAATACCGCAGTGCGGCCGGTGGTGGAGGATTTCGCCCTCCCCCTGACCGCCGCCGAACTGGCAGAGGCTGCATCCTTTCTGGGCCATAAAGCGGAAGTGGTCGCCTCCGGCGGCAGCGGCCGGCACCCCCAGTTTGACTTGAGTGACGGCGATTTCCTGGCCAGCCTGGCCCGCCGGCCCCAGACCGCAGGAGACCTGGCCGAGGTTATGGGCCTGCCGGTGGCCGCGGTGGTAAAGCGCTTGGACCGCCTGGTTGCCTCGGGGCGCGTTGCCCGGATGAGACATCAACACGATACCTTTTATCAGACGAACTAAAAATCGTCCGGGCCAGGGCCGCGCCGGATCATTCCTGACCCTCAAAATCGCACCAAAGGGTGTAACTTATTACTCAAGTTTCGCACCCCGGATGTGCAGATAAATGAGTCAGAGCCTATCTGGAATCGGCAAGATATATCAAAATCCCCCTAAATCCCCCTTTAGAAAAGGAGGACTTTTTAAAGGATACCCTATAGTTACACCCTTTTTTAAGGGGGGGGGGGAGGGGGGATT
>VGSX01000267.1 GCA_016874895.1 Deltaproteobacteria bacterium | reverse complement strand
GTGGCCGAAACACACCTGCACCTGGACGACGACCAGCTCACCCACATCCTGGAGCAGGCCATCCGCAACTATGACCCGTGCATTTCCTGCGCCACCCACTGCCTGCGTTTTTGCATAGAACGGGAATGAAACGCTTTTGTATAAAGGACCGTGGCCAAGTCGGTTCACCCTGCAACTGAAATCTTTTCTTAGGGGCGGGTCTTAGACCCGCCCCTACAACTCGTGATTACATTCGGGCATGCAGACCGGCCAAATTATTTTTTCTTGGGCAGGTGCTCGGTGTACAGCTTGTGGTCCTTAAACATCCCGTATTGAACCGCAAAGCCCACGGCCCCCAGCACCACTATGGCGGTAACGGCCAGCCAGCCTCCGGGCCCCCGCCGGAAGGCCAGAGCCGGGACCAGCCAGCCCAGGCCGAAGACCACCTCGAAGGCCCCGTTGAAAGCAGTGGTAATCATCACGAAAAGATCTCGGGCGCTGTAAAAAAATAACCCCAGGCACAGGCCGCCAATAATCCCCAGCAGGATTACCACGAGCTGGGAGGCGCCCACGGCCACTCCCATGGCCCCTAAAATGATGAACCCCAACACCGCGCCGCTGACCGTGACCCCGATACTCCATAGCGGGTAGGCCAGCACCGCCAGGGCCAGGGCCGCAACCACGCCCACCGCCAGGGACAACCAGGGATGGCCGGTCTGGACCAGGGATTGGCCCAGGGCGTAGCCGCCTATGAGGCCGGCCAGAATCAGGGCCAGGCGAAAGAGCGGGTAACCATAGAAACAGGTTACCAGACCGGCCAGGACGGCTATCACTCCCATTAAAGTATCCATCGCTTTTACTCCTTATCTATTGGAAATTCGGTATCCTTTGGCTTTTTTTGGGTTATCAGCCAATAGCCGAGGCTCAGGGCCAGGATCACCACGCCGGTGGCGTAAACATACTGCGGCTCAACCTTATCGAAGTCAAAGATAATCACTTTTCGGGCAATGGCCATTAAGGCAGTGGCCATAACCAATCTCACATGAATAAAATCATCCCGGAGATACAGAGTGATATTAATGAACGCTTACCATCCCTTTTAATCTCTCATAGTTCCCAGGGAACTCGGGGTCAGGGCGCATTCCGGGCCGACCTCCAGGTTTTTAAAGAGGTAATTGGAGCTGCAGATATGCTCCGGAGTTCCCATGAGCACCAGGAGATCCCCGGCCTCCAGTTTTTTGTCCGGCTCCGGGTTGGGGAGCATCTGGCCCCGGCGGCGGATGGCCAGGACCGTTACTCCGAATTTTTTGCGCAACTCCACTTCGGCCAGGGATTTGCCCACCAGGGGGGCGCCCTCCTGGAGGCGGAAGGTGCTGATTTCAAAGTCGTGCAGGTGTTCCAAGCCGCCCCCGGCCGATTCCAGTTTCCCGGAAATTCCCCGGAGAATCAAGTAGCCGTCGGCCCTGACCTGGGTGACGAATCTCTCGATCTCCTCCCTGGCCACCAGGTATTTCTTCAACACCAGGGTAAAGATCTCCACGGAGGTTTCAAATTCTTCAGGCACCACATCATCGGCCCCTAACTCGAAGAGGGACGGCACCTCCTGGAGGTAGCGGGTGCGCACGATGACGTAGGTCCGGGGGTTGAGGCGGCGGGCCACGGTGACGATGCGCCGGGTGGCGGCCGGGTCGTTGATCACCACCACCATGATGCGGGCCTGTTCGATGTTGGCGTGGATGAGGATTTCCTCCTGGGTAGCGTCCCCGTAAAATATCGGCTCGCCGCTTTCCCGCTCCCGCCGCACGGTTTCGGGATTCATCTCAATGATAACATAGGGAATCCCCCCGGTTTTGGCGGCCCGGGCCAGATTGCGGCCGTTGACCCCGAAGCCCACGATGATGAGATGGTCCCCAGGAACCGAGTGGTCGATGACCTCCTTTAAATGCGCCCCCATTTTCAACTTTTGGGGCAGGGGCAGGCGCAGCGTCAGGTCTGCCAGCCGGGGCGCCAGGGCCATGATGAGGGGGGTGGCCACCATGGTGATGATGGTCACGTCCAGGAAGAGCTGATAACTCTCCGCCGTGAACAATCCCTGGGAAACCCCCACCTTGGAGAGGATAAAGGAGAATTCCCCCACCTGGCAGAGGGCCAGGCCCACCAGCATCGCCGTGCGCAGGGGAAACTTGATCGCCAGAGCCGCGCCGGCGACCAGAAGTGTCTTAATAAATAACACGCCGAGGGTCAGCAGTCCAATGATAGCCGGATTTTTCAGGAGGAATTCTATATCCAGCAGCATGCCGATGGAAATGAAGAAGAAACTGGCGAAAACGTCCCGGAAGGGCAGGATATTCCCGAGGGCCTGGTGGCTATACTCCGTTTCCGAGACGATCAGGCCGGCCAGAAAGGCCCCCAGGGCCAGGGACAGGCCGGCCTGGGCCGTGGTCCAGGCCACCGCCGAGCAGATCAGCACGATGGACAGCAGGAAAAGCTCCCGGTTGCCGGTGCGGGCTATCTGGTAGAGCAGGTGGGGCACGATATATTTGGCGCTGCCGATGACCAGCAGGATGATGATGACGCCTTTGAGAAGCAGGATGAGAAAGGCGGCCCCGATATTTTCCGCGGCCCCGGCCAGCAGGGGAACGAAAAGCATCATGGGCACGATGATAATGTCCTGAAAAATCAGCACCCCCAGGCTCGTACGACCGTGGGGCGTGTCCACTTCGGCCCGTTCCTGCAGGAGTTTCAGGACAATGGCGGTGCTGCTCAGGGAAAGGAGAAACCCTATGAAGATGGACTCGCCCCAGGGTCTCCCGAACAGCCAGGCAAGGGTCAGGCCCGCCAGGCAGGTACCCCCCACCTGGATGGGTCCCGCCACCAGCACCGACTGCCGGATCTGCAGCAGGTTGGCAAAGGAAAACTCCACCCCGATGGTGAACAGGAGCAGCACCACCCCTATCTCCGCCAGGATTTCCACCTCATGGACGGCCCGGACCAGGGCCAGGGCATGGGGCCCGGCCAGGATGCCGGTAAAGATAAACCCCACCGTCACCGGCACCCGAAATTTATGACAGACAAAGAGGACCACCAGGGAGAGGCCGAATATGACCACGAGGTCGGTTAAGATGGGAATTGTCATGGCTCTGCTGCTTCCTCTCGGGGCAGGGTCACCCTGAAGGTCACCCCCGGCTCCGGGGCCGGATTGTCCGAGAAACTCACCTCACCGGCGTGCGCCGTGACAATATTCTTCACCATGATCAATCCCAGGCCGATGCCCTCTTTTTTCGTGGTGAAAAACGGGGTGAAAATATTTTCCTTCTGTTCTGCGGTGAGGCCGGGCCCGTGATCGCTTACCTCAACGACTACCCTGCTATTTGCCGACCGGGACCGGATATGGACGGTCTCTCCGGGTGGAGAGGCCTGGATGGCGTTGGTCAACAGATTAATGAACACCTGCTTCATCCTCCCAGGGTCCAGAGCAGCTTCGCAAGGCTCGGCAGTGAGAGCGGCTTCCAGGCCCACCTCTTTATCCGCGGCCAACCCCTGGACCAACGCCACGCTTTCCTGCAGCAGCCGGTTGACATCCTCCCGCTTAGGGTTCACCTTCAGGGGCCGGGCGTAATCCAACATGTCTTTCACCATGTTCTCCAGCCGCTGGGACTCCTGATAAATTATCGCCAACTGTTCCCGGTGCGGATCATCTTGCTGGAGTTTTTTCAGGATTCTTCCGGCAAAACCGGCAATGGCCACCAGGGGAACTTTCATATCGTGGGCGATGCCGGAAACCGTCTTGCCGATGAGGGCCAGATTTTCCACTTTTTGCACCCGCCGGTGCTCCCGTTTTTCCCTCTCCCGCAGCACCCCCAGGATGATGGCCATACCGTTTAAAAAGACGATTTCAATGAAGGCATTGATCTTTTCGGCAGATAGGCCATACCAAAAAAAGGCAAGAAAAATCACATAAAAGACGGTGATCACGCCGGAGGCGACGAGAGCGCCCCGCAGGCCGAACCAGAAGGCCGCCAGCACCAGAGGGATTAAATAGAACTCCCGGTAAACCGAATGATAGTGATACTGTGTATGTCGGGTTAAAACGATAACAATGCTGAGCAAGGCGATGGAGGCAGTGATAATTATTACTTTTAGGGTGTTTTTCGTCACCATGGCACCAAACCCGGACATATGAACTCTAAAGCAAGGGCAAAATGCCGTTGCCGTAAAACAGCCGCAGCGCCGCCGGCCCCAGATCCACCTTAACAACGTCCCCCGGCGGCAGCGGCGGCGCCTCCGGGGTAAGCTCCTGAACTCCGGTCCCTGGCTGGCCCAGGAGTTTGGGCCAGTCCAGCCTGACCCCGGTTTGGGTTTCCAAGGTGGCGTTGATCACCGCCAGCACCTGGCCGGGGTGGGTTCCCGAGGTCTTGCGCAGCATGACCACCGGCCGCCCGGACCGGCTCAGCCTTTTAATGGGCCCCTCGTCCTGGAGCACCGGGCAGATGCGTTTCAGGCGGTTGGCCCGGGTGATGAACTCCGTCAGGTCGTACTGTTTTTTCTGCCAGTCCTCGGGCCGGGTGTGGACCACGTGCAATTTTTGGGGCAGGCCGTACTCGAAGCCCATGGGCAGGAGCAGACCGGCGGAGAAGAAGACCGCAAAGAGATAACGCTGTTTCACCACCTCCAGGCTGCCGTGGGCCTCGGTGATGAGCCGGGGAGTGTCGTGGGTTTCAGGAAAGCTCAGGGACGGGGCGATCTTGCGGTTGGCCCGGTACTGCTCCAGGCACCAGGGGGCCTGAAAATCCCACCACTTGGAGCTGTTGTAAAGCAGATCGAAGCCCGCCTTTTTTAACTGCTTGATTTCCGGCAGGCGGCATCCTAAGGTTTCGGCCACAAAGCAGACCTCCGGGGCAATCTTCCTGGTCCGCTTAATGAGTTTAGCCCAGAAATCCCCGGGA
>VGSX01000266.1 GCA_016874895.1 Deltaproteobacteria bacterium | reverse complement strand
AGTTCGGCGTCAATGCCGTGGTGCTCCGGGTTTTTTTCAACGACTCCGCCCCCGGCGTCAACACCAAGGTGCTCTTCAAGAAAGGCGGCGGGGTCTACAGCCCGGCTACGGCTTTCACCGTCTGGTCTGACGAGTCGGACGGCGAACAGAAACCCGCCGACCTGGTGGTCCCCCTGGGGGACGACCACACTGTGGAGTTCTTCGTGTTCGCTTCCGGACCCGAAACCGCCAATCTGCGGGTGTTTCTCTTGGGCTTCTTTGAAGAGGTCTACGGCGTCGGCACTCAGGAAAAGACCTTCAGCCAGGCCAATATCCAGTGCCCGGCCAACAGCCAGGTGAACCTGACCTTCGAGAGCTTCGTGAACCGGGGCCTGGTGCACTACTTCAAAATCGAGGAGACCTCCGGCCTCCCGGCCAACGTCTATGATGTGCACTTATACGCTGACGCTGCCTTTTCCACCCTGCTTTACAAGGTGGAGGGGGTCATCCCCGGCAGCGACCCCTTCGAGGATTGGCTGCCGTTCTGGGTTTACGACTCCGGGACGGAGCGAAAGTTGCGCATCCGGATCGTCAATCACGATTTATCGCAGGCCGGGACGTTCGCCATCACCGTCAAGGCCGAGCAGTTTGCCTGAGGAGATACCATGGGCCTGGTATTTATGAGCGGATTTGAGTGGGGCACCAACCGGGAGTTCGACCAGGTGGCCGGTAGCGTGGTGACCTCTCAGAAAAGGAGCGGCAGCTACTCCGCCGACATCGGCAACGGACAATGGCTCCACAAGGTCTTGCCCCAGCCCTTGACTGAGGTTTACGTCCAGTTCGCTTACCGCACCGGCTGGAGCTCCACCGCAGTATTCTTCGTGATTTCCAAGGGCGGCACCGACATCGTCAGTATCAGCAAGGATGGCAACTATCGCCTCCAAGTCTGCTCCGGCTATGGTGGAACGGTGTATTGCACCGGCGTTACGCCCATCCAGCAGAACGTCTGGTATTTGATCGAGCTGCATTTCAAGATGGCCGATGCCGGGGGGATCATCGAACTCAGAATCGACGGTAACCTGGAAGCCACTTTCTCCGGCGACACCAAACCCGGGGCCGATACCAGCTTTGACAAGATGCGCTGGGGGGCCACCACCGGCACCACCGTGTTTAACATGGACGATGTGGTGATCTTCGACACCTCCGGCGAGGCCAACAACAGCTGGCCCAACGGCTTGAAAGTGGTGCTCCTCAAGCCCAACGCCGACGGCGGCTCGCTGCAGTGGGAGCCGACCCCCACCGGGAGCCATTTCGCCTGCGTGGACGAGGTGCCGGTTTCGGCCACCGATTACCTGAAGGCCGGAACTGTCGACCTCCTGGAGGTGCTTGGCCTGGAAGACCTCCCCGCCGAAGCCCAGTCCGTCAAGGCGGTGCGCCTCGATTTCTGGGGACTCAAGGGGAGCATCCAGCCCCCGCAGAATCTCCAGCTTGGGGTGAGGATCGGCGGGAACGATTACCTGTCCGCCGACAAGGCCCTGCCTTTGGCCCAGGGGTTGGTCAGCCACGCCCTGGAGCAGAACCCGGCGGGGGGCAACTGGAGCGTTTCTTCGGTGAACGGCATGGAGTTTCTGGCCAGGTCGAGGACCTGATCCATGGCGAATGATTTCTCCACCGATAGCCGGGTGAAAGCCCTGTGGCGGTTCGAGAATAACCTGACCGACAGCAAGGGTGGCAACCACCTGACCGATGTCAACACGGTGGGGTTCACCTCCGCGGATAAAAAAGAAGGTGGCTATGCCGCCGACTTTGAAAAAGACAACGCTGAATACGGCTACCGGAACGATGCCGATCTCGATGCCGAGTTCCCCTTAAAAAGTGGGGATTCCCTCAAAAAAATCTCGGTGTGTTTCTGGTGCAAGCCGGAAAGCTACATCTCGTACTCCGGCTTCTTGACGAAGTGGAACTGGTCGGGCAACAAGCGCAGTCTCGAAATTCAGCGCAATTCCAGCACTCTGAAGATCAACTGCGGCCATACGGACGGCATCCAGTATCAGAATTTCGATACCGGGATCTCGCTCTGGAACGGCGAATGGTACCACGTGGCCGTTTGCATTGATGGGAAAACGGGGAAGTCCTTCTATGTGCGGGTTTTCCGGGCCAGCAATTCCACCGTTTCCGAATATTCCGGGACGTTGAACAACGAGCTGTGGGTCGGGGACCCCAAGCTGGTCATCGGCTCCATCGACGGCGGCGGGAGTGACAACTACTTCGACGGTCTCCTCGATGAAATGGTGGTCTTCAATGAACTGCTGTCCGCCTTGGAGATAGACACCATCCGCTCCGGGACCTACAGCGGGCCCATGCCCCAGGTTAGAGGAGTCGCCCTTGGCTCCCATGTCGGCTATCACCTGGCCGGCTTCCTTCAGGCCGATGCCCTGGGGGCCCAGGTGGCTTACTCTCTGATCCCGGAAGAGACTTACGTGAGAGCAGACGCTGCCGGGGTAATGGCGCTTTATGCCATAGCCCCCCCTCCGAAGCGGGTCTTCCCGGTCCCCCATCCCAAGGTCCGTTGGCAAACCCATTTTGGCAAGAGAAAGTTTCCGGTGGTGGGCTAATGAAACTCAAGGGAGGTGAGAGACAGCCATGAGCCAGGAAGTTTTGACCGTGGCCCAGCTTTTTTCCATTGTGCTGGCGGCCTGCGGCACACCCGGACTGACCTTCTGGGTCATGAAAAAGATGAGCCGGGAGGCCCTATCCCAGATCAAGGAGAACTGCAAAGCTTGCCGGGCCCACCTGGACGAGAAGATCGCCGGGTTGGACGGCACGCTCCATGAGGCCGTCAGCCGGCAACTGACCCTGCGGGAGAAGCTGCCCATAGACTACGTGCGGCGGGATGAATTTCACCGCCACCTGAATGGCGAAAAGGAGGGCAAATAACCATGAATCTGAAGCGTGGCATGAGCAGCCCGGAGGTGCTCCGGGTGCAGCAGCGACTCCAGGAACTCGGCATCTTCACCGGGACGCCCCGGGGGAACTTCGGGGAAAAGACCGAGGCGGCGGTCCGCGCCTTTCAGCAGGCCAATGGGCTGGTGGTGGACGGGATTGTCGGCCCCAAGACCCGGGAGGCTCTTTTCGGGGCCCAGGAGACACAATCAGAACGGCCGGTCATGACGGGGGAACTGCCTCCCTGGCTGATAGAAGCCTTCAGGGATTTGGGGAAAGGGGTGGCAGAGATTGCCGGCCCCGAGGACAACCCGGACATTGTGGAGGCCCACAGCTATACCACTTTGGGAGCCAAGGACGACGAAACGCCCTGGTGTTCATCGGAAATGTGCAAATGGATGGAACGGGCCGGCATCCCCAGCACCAGGAGTGCTGCCGCCGCCTCCTGGGGGACCTGGGGGCGGGAACTGAAAAACGGGCAGCTTGGCTGCGTGGTGGTAATGAGCCGCACAGGTGGCAACCATGTGGCCCTCTACCTGGACGAGGACGACGTGGGGGTTTACTGTCTCGGGGGAAACCAGGGGGACCGGGTGAGCGTGCGCCGCTACTCCTGGGATCGCGTCAGCCATTTCCGGTGGCCGGAGTAAGCCATGCAGGAACTCAAGCAGATGTTCGAGAAGATCATCCGGGAGGAGGTGGCGACGGCCCTCAAGCAACCGCCTCCGCATCGACTGGCCGAGTTCTTCACGGACCCGGGCTCCCGGGAATATTCCATGAGCCGGCTATGCTTCGGATTGCTCATCCTGGGCATCCTGGCACTGGACGCCATGTCAGTCCTTCTGGGCTTGCTGGGGCGCCTGCCGGATGCCTGGGTGGGACACCTGACCACCATGAACACGGTAGCTTTGGCGAGCGTGGCCGGCGTTTACGGGGCCAACTCTGTGGTTGGGGCCTGGCGCAGTGTGGGTGAGAAAGTTAGACACCTGTTGAGCATGCCCGGCAAGGAGACTACGCCTGAGTTCCCGGATGAATAAGACCGGTCGCAAGGGGATGGCGATGATATTCTCTGCATATGGAGGGTTGTTGACTTCGTGATAAATGTCGAAGCAGGGCAGCTATCTGGCCGACAAGTTAGGGATGTCTATGAATCACAAAGTTTTTTTCCGTCTCTTTCTATGTTTTCGTGCTGAACGCTTTTTCCCCCTTGAGTAAGTAATAAGTTCTAGTTTCTCGCCATGTCGGGCAACGACTTGCTTGCGCAACTCTTCACGCTTTGAGGGATCAAGTCCAAATACACTTTTGGAATAATCCCAATCGCGTTTACGGATAAAATCACGATCTAATTTGTTGTCACACTCGTCACAAAGGTTTAAGTCGTTGACAGGAAGATACCGGTCGCAGCCATAGCACTGACTATCGGCAAAGTCCCAGAAATCATCGTCAATGTCCAATGTTTCGGTAGCAAGCTGACATTCTCCGGGTTCAGTCAGATGCACGTCATCAATCGTGACCTCGCCACAAATGGGGCAAATCACTCCTCTTTCAAAATAAGGTTCGGCTGAACTTTCGGGCATGGCGATCGAACCGAAATCGCAATCAAAAACGCAATGACATCTCTTACATTTAAAGGTCATTAACATGCACACTTCCATCATAACCGATTTGGTAGAATCGGCTTGGGCTTATGCTAAGAGTTCCCATTTTTTGAAAACATGATAGCATATATTGCGCCGCAGATGGAAAATGCGGTAAAAAAACTGGGTGCATTTTGGGTGCAAACTGCACCCAGAATTTGGTCAAAAATAAGCATTTATGAACAGCCATGACCATTGCGAAATAGGCAGGATGCGGCTAAAATAAAGGCCAAGCCGGCATAGCTCAGTGGTAGAGCAGCTGATTCGTAATCAGCAGGCCGGGGGTTCGACCCCCCCTGCCGGCTCCAGTAAGAATCGCTTCCTTCAGTGTTTATGGTGGTTTGTATTGAACCGCCGATATACGCCGATGACTCAGGAAACC
>VGSX01000265.1 GCA_016874895.1 Deltaproteobacteria bacterium | reverse complement strand
AATTATTAGTCGTGTGCCTACAGGTTTTAGCCAAAATCTCTCCCAGAGGACACCTAACCCATTGAAAATACTACTGCGGCAAGTAAAAAAGACCCTTAAATATGACTACAAATCCGGAACGCAGGCTTTAACCGATCTCCTGGCCGGATATGCTGTGCCTGTCTCCAGGAACCGTCTGCCATAAGGAATCGGTGTTCCGGGGTAGTGACAACGCTCCGCTTGTTTCTTTTACAATCCCCAACCGGGGTTAGTTTGACCACTTCCCCTGAATGTATGCGTGATGGTGAAAGCCGGGTTACCTTACGAAAGCGGTTCCTATGAGTCAAAACCAAGTCGCCTACCCTGATCTTTCCGATGGGCTTCCAGCCTTCCGTAGTAAAAATAGCGACTTGGTGGTCAATAAAGCAGTTAATAATTTCCTTGGCCGGTCCATACGGATCACAGGGAAAGTGGCAGCCGTTGGGGAAAAGCTGGCCTCTTTCCACCACCACGCCATTGAGAGCTTGGTGGGATACCCTGACATGTTCATCCCCTGCCGTGACCCAGCGGTGTTTTTTTACTTCCAGCATATTCATGGCCGCGTCCCGGGCTATGCCTGCAGCCTGGCCGGTTTCGGTGCGGGCGATGGTCAGGGCTCGGGTTTGGGCGAAGTTGTACACCTGGCGCACCCTGTCCATGAGCTGTGCCGTAGTCTCCATCTGGGAAATGCCGTCCAGCAGAGTTTTGCGTAACTGCTCTCGCACGGTCTCGTTAATCCCCACGACCTTGATAAGTTTGCTCTCCAGGGCAGCCATGGCTTGAGTATCCGGTAAATTAAACAGGCCGGGGTCAGCCCCCAACTCCACCAGGATCATCTTGCCGGCTTCGCCCCCGATCTCCAGGTAGAGAGGCCAGATTACCTGTTTCAACAGGCCGTTTTCCTCCTCCGAGTTGAGGAGTAATCCCTCCACCGATAGTTCCCGGGTGACGGTCCGCCCCAGCCGTTTTTCCATGAGCCGTAACTGGCGTTTCCGCTGCTCGTAGAAGAACCGCTTGATCTTGCGCTGAAATAGCTGCTCCAGCGGGGTGTGCATCGCCAGGTAATGCCGCCAGTAGGCCTCCTCATCAAAGCCCTTAATGACACGGGCCGGGACGACCGGCAGGGGGTAAGATCCGGCCGCCCCGGCTTGCGACATGGACATGAGATGACGAGACAATGCTTTTCCGCTCATTGGCTTTGCCTGACCCACCGGTGCCAGGTTGAAAGGGAGATAACCGACGTCACCGCCAGCTATTGCCGGAAGACCAAGGCCCAGGTATTCATTGGCCACGTTGAGCGGCACGCCCATCTGGAAGAGCTTCTGGGCCGAGTCCACCAGGTCTGTCCGGTCTTCCTGCAGGGCCGAGATGCTGCTATAGTCGAACTCGGCCCAAAGGCGGCCACCTTCGATGTGCCGACAAAGCTGGTTCCACAGGACAAACTCGAACAGGGCCATCTTGGGGAGCAGGGTGTTTTCCCAGAAGATTTTGCGCTGGGTTTTCGCTGAGGCAAAATTCACGTCTTCGTAGAGACCCAGTTCCGGCTTGGGTACCTTGAAGGCCGCCATGATCTCTTCCCGGTTCCACTTGCGTTGCTCCAGGAAGTCCATGTCTTTCTGGGAGAGGCCGGTCTGTTTGTAACTGAGACCACCTTCAAGCAGGGCGATGGCGTGGGCTTTGGAGGCACCGCCGTGCCGGTCCTGCCATTGGGCCAGCACGCGCTGGTATTCCTCGTCGCTGAGGTTCCCGGAGGTCTCCAGCACCCCACCCGGCTGGGCCGAGTTTTTGAAAAAGGCGGTGTTGTACTGGCTGGCCCAGAAATCCTGCTCTACTCCAGCCCGAGCCGCCTGCAGGGGTGCCAGGCCCCGGTAGTCGTGGTAGGGATTGAAGTACCGGAAAAAAATTACCTCATGCGGCTGGAGCGGTATTTTCTTGACGCTTTTGGTGTAAACCCAGCCCGAGATCAAGCCGGTTCGCTCATCCAGGACTTCTTTAAACCGGTGGGGATGGAAGACCCATAGCTCTTTCGGAATTTCCCGATCGCTTTTCCGCTCGGCGATGTAACAAGCCTCGCCGGTCAGGCCCAGATAAATAAACGTCGCCTCGATGAGCTGGCTGCCGGACATCATGGGGTTAGGGGAGTCGAAAAGATCAACCAAGGGGTGTGATTCTACAACCTTCGGGTCTTTGCGGGGGCCGGTCTTGAAGAGCAAGGGGACGCCGCTCAGGCTCTGGGCAATGGCATTGATGCAGGCGTAAACCCAAACGTGCTCGCGGTAGGGTTGGTTCAGCCTGCCGCTTGAAAGCTCGGTGAGTAGATGGGGCGAGAGAAAAAACAGGCGGGTGGCTTCGGGGAAATAGGGAACTTCACGCTTTGCCGCATGACCGGCAGAGCGCCCCCACAATGTCCTCAAGCCTTTCCTGATAAACCCCAGCAAACCCGATCCTTTGTGCTGCCAAATTTATTGGCATAATTATCTGGGGCTTTTGGGGTTTAACGCAATTCCGCTATTTGGCTATCGTTAAGTATAGTTTTAGGAATGTTATGGCAGTACTAACTGAGTTTAAAGGTCTTGGAGAAATTTCTTATGCCAACAGTAATCGGACCTCGCTGCGTATGAACCATTCTAAACGTATTGGAGGGCATGGCATTATAGGCAGCCCAGATAGTCGGATGGTGTTAATGTATGGCAGACACTTTGAAGTTGATACATTATTGATGGACCGAACCCTGCTTATCTTAAAACACTCTTTACTGCCCTGAAATTAGGCATGTAAATGATACCTTTATTCTTGAATGTAAAATCCAACAAAATCATCTTTTAAATACTGCGAATACACCCTGAATATTATCGATGTATTCCCAGCCTTCGGCACCTAATTTATTGAGGGTATTTTCATTATTGCTTGTCGGATTTAAGGATATTACCTTATATTCAATCTTTTTAGAGGCATAAGAATTTTTTATGGTTAACGTACCCAGCGCAAAGCCCATGGCAAGCAAAATCATTCCAACAAAAGCTTTCCCTACCACATTTTTCATTTTTGCAAGCCTCCGTTTTTAAAAAATTTTAGGCCCTCTGGAGCAAGTACACCCGTAAGGGTCTATTTGAAATTAACAAGGGGTTATCCTTATGAAAGCAGGGTTCGGCCTGACACTATCATATCATTCCAATCAAAATTCTCCAAGGCAAAACACGGGATAGCATTCCCCAGCGTCTTCTGAAAAAAAATCCCAATTCGTCCAGGCTATAGTGCTTGCTGAGAAGTATGGCATATAGGTTCCCCTTCAAGTTAATATTTAGCCACCGAGGGTTATGTCTGTATAGCTAGAATAAAATTGGCTTTTTAATAGAAATTGGTAGTGACCCTTTAATAGTTGATAATATATTTTCTATATGGTAACCTGTTCACCAAATAGGAGGTGAACGGGATGGCAAAACGCGGCAGGAAACCCAAATATAGTTTGGCCGAGGAAGCCTGTCCAAATTCCGAGTGTCCCCTGTATGGGAAGAAAAGCCAGGGCAACATTGTCTCCAATGGCACGTACCAGAGAAAGGGGGAAGTTACAGCCCGTCGATTCCTTTGCCGGGCTTGCGGCCACTCTTTCTGTAGTCGGGCAGGGACCATCTTCTATGACCTCCGTTCTCCAGAAGAAAGGGTCCTGATGGCCCTCAATCTACTGGTCAAAGGAATGCCCCTGAGAGGGGTCGCAGAGGTGTTGGGAGTCAAGTTGGATACGGTCCGATACTGGCTCAGGGTGGCAGCGGAGCAGAGTGAAAAATTGGATGCGGTGCTCATGAAGGAATTAAACGTAAGCCAGGTAGAACTAGACGCTCTTTGGACTTTTGTTAAAAAAAACTCTCTACGCCAAAGAGCGGCCCTGTGGAAGGCGAGGTTTGGATTGGCATTGCCTTTGCCACAGAATACCGCCTGATGCTTTCTTTCATGATTGGCCCTCAAGAGGCTTCTTTGGCAGAACCCCTGATTGCGAGTACTGAGGAACGTCTTCGGGCTGGCAGTTGGCCGGTTTGGGTGAGCGATGGGTTGGATGCCTATGGGGAAGCCCTCAGGAGCCGTCACTGTTTTCTCCAATACTATCCCAGGACAGGAAAACGGGGCCGGCCTCGTCGCCCCAAACTGGTTGCCTGCCCTGATCTGAAATACGGGCAAGTAGTCAAACAAAGGGATGAGAAGCATCGAGTGACCGGGGTTTTCAAACGGTGTCGATATGGAGAAGTTCCCCTGGAGAAGATCAGCACCGTTTATATCGAACGTCATAATCTTACCCTCAGGCATGAGAATCGCCGATTGACCAGAAAAACTATTGCCTTTTCAAAAAAAGTAACAGAATTAAGGGGCCAGATGTTCATCTATCAAGGATACTACAATTTTGTCCGGTCCCGCCGTGCCTTAAGGCTTCCTGTTTCCCAGGTCAATGACACCCCGAGAAAGTGGCAATCCAGGACACCAGCCATGGCGGCTGGCTTAACAGACCACAATTGGTCTCTGCGAGAGTTAATGTCCTTAAAGATATTTATCAACTATTAAAGGGTCATTACCTAGAATTTGGAGTATCATAATATCCACGAGAAAATATGATTTAAGTTTAAATTCTTATTTAGTTTTATTAAGAGAATTTCTCGCTTAAATCCTTTAGAATAAACTTATATCTATCATTTTAATAAGTTGGGTTACTATGAAGAGATTGTAATTGATCACAGGGTCTAGAGAAAAGAGAAGGGCAGCATTTTTAGCTGGCGACAAATTTAACTTTGTGATAAAGCTGTTCTCAGAAATATTGGTAAAAGGACAGCATGTCACAGAGCACTTATTGCATACGAGGCCGCCAGTTAGGGCCTAACGAGCTGGAGACCATCCGGGGGGTTAGTGAGCGCTATTGGTCGCAGGGGCGTTCAGCCATCTCCCGGGCTCT
>VGSX01000264.1 GCA_016874895.1 Deltaproteobacteria bacterium | reverse complement strand
GAAACGATCCACTAGTGGCCATCCGGAAACCTGTTTTTTATCCGAAGGTTACCCCTTGTAGGGGCGAGGCATGCCTCGCCCCTACAAATAAGGCATGCCTCGCCCCTACAAATAAGATTTTCGTTTTTCCATCTGAGTTCCTAAGGGCATCACCGTAGTTTCCGGATGAATACTAACTATTCGGCTTCGACGGTGAGGTGCCGCGACTGGGCCAGTATCTTGCAGGCAATGGTTTTTTCTGGTATTCCCCGGCTTGACAAAGACAGCGGAAAAGACTATATCTTATTGCAACTGATAATCAATTGCTAATAAAGGTGAAGCATGGCTGTTAAAAAATTGAGCGAATTTCTTCCCGGCGAGTCCGGCATAGTGGAACGGGTGACGGGCACCGGACCTTTCCGCCAGCGGTTGCTGGAGATGGGCCTGACTCGGGGAGTGCGGGTGGAAATGGAAAAAACCGCACCCCTGGGTGACCCCACCGAGTATGTGGTGAAGGGCTACCATATCAGCCTCCGGAGGGGGGAGGCGGATTTGATCATCCTGAACATGGAATCCGAGGAAGGCATATAATGGCGAAAACCCTTACCGTTGCCCTGGCGGGCAATCCGAATGTAGGCAAGACCGCCCTGTTCAACAATATCACCGGCGCCCGGCAGCACGTGGCCAACTGGCCCGGCGTCACCGTGGAAAAAAAAGAAGGCAAGGTCCGGCTGAACGATTATGAGATCACGGTCATCGATCTGCCGGGGACCTACAGCCTCAGCCCCTACTCCCTGGAGGAAATCATCGCCCGGAATTTCATCGTGGATGAGAAGCCGGACGTGGTGATCAACGTGGTAGATGCCAGCAACCTGGAGCGGAACCTTTTCCTGTCCGCCCAGATCATCGACCTGGGGGCCAAGATGGTCTTTGCCCTCAACATGATAGACACCGCGGCCAGCCGGGGTATCCAGATCGATCAACACCGTCTGGCGGAATTGTGGGGCGTGCCGGTGGTGCCCACAGTGGCCAACCGCAATCAGGGCACCCGGGAACTCCTGGAGGCGGCCATCCGCACCGCGGAGGAACGGGACCCGGTGGCCCGCCACATCCATATCCACTACGGCACGGATGTGGAAGCCGCGCTGGTGAAAATCGAGGCTTTGCTGGCCGGCGAGCCGGGATTGTCGGAAGGGCACTATCCCCGCTGGCTGGCCACCAAACTCCTGGAGTTGGACCCCGACGCTATCCGCCGGTTGGAAAAAAGCTCCCAGAAAGACCGGGTCATGGCTCAGGTGGAAGAATCCCGCCGGCAACTGGAAAAGACCTGGGGCGAGGATGCCGCAGTGCTGGTGGCGGAGCGGCGCTACGGCTTCCTGGGCGGCACGGTCCGGGAGGTGCAGCGGGAAGACCTGAACCGACGGGTGGTCCTGTCGGAGCAGGTGGACAAGGTTTTAACCCACCAGCTATTCGGTTTTCCCATCTTCCTGTTTTTTATCTGGCTGCTGTTCCAAATGACCTTTACCCTGGGCGAGCTGCCCATGAACTGGATCGAGGCCGGGGTGGCGAGTTCGAAAGACGCGGTCCAGACCTGGTTGCCGGAGGGTTGGGGCCGGGATCTGCTGGCCAGCGGCGTTATCGGCGGGGTGGGGGCCGTCCTGGTCTTTTTGCCGCAGATCATGCTTCTTTTCCTGGGCATCTCCTTCCTGGACGACACCGGCTACATGGCCCGGGTGGCCTTCATTATGGACCGGATCATGCATGCCCTGGGGCTGCACGGCAAATCTTTCATCCCCATGCTCATGGGCTTCGGCTGCAACGTGCCGGCCATCATGGCCACCCGGGGGCTGGGCAGCCACCGGGACCGGGTGCTCACCATGCTGCTGATTCCCCTCATGAGCTGCAGCGCCCGCCTGCCGGTATATGTTCTGTTTGCCGGGGTCTTCTTCCCCCGGCGGGCTGGCCAGGTTATTTTCGGCCTCTATGTCTTCGGCATTGCCATGAGCGTGCTTCTGGGAATGCTGTTTAACAGATTTCTCCTCCGGGGGCAGGAAGAACCTTTTGTCATGGAGTTGCCGCCCTACCGGCTACCGGCCCTGCGGGGCGTCATCGTGCACATGTGGGACAAGGTCACGATCTATCTTAAACGCATGGGCACCGTGATTCTGGCCGCATCCATCATCATCTGGTTCCTGGGGGCTTATCCTAAAAACCCCGAACTGCCGGAAAAATTCGAGCAGGAAAGGGTCCGCCTGGCAGCGAGCTTCCTGGCCAAAGCCGAGGCCCTGAAAGATCGCCAGGATTTCGCCGCCCTGTGCCTGAATCTGGAACAGGAAAAAGCCGCAGCCCTCACGGAACTGGCCCAGAAGCAGAAGGCGGAAGAGATGGCCCACACGTTCATCGGCCGGGTGGGCGCTGCCATGGAGCCCTTCATGCGCCCCCTGGGCTTTGACTGGCGCATGAGCGTCAGCATCGTTTCCGGTTTTGTGGCCAAGGAGATCGTGGTGAGCACCCTGGGCGTGCTCTTTGAGGCCGGAGAAGTGGAAGAAGAGGCCACCGAAGGCTTACAGCAGGCCATCAAGGCCTCGGGGCTAACGTCCGCCTCAGCTCTGGCCTTTATGGTCTTCGTGCTGCTTTATACGCCCTGTCTGGCCACCATAGTCACCCTCTGGCGGGAAAGCGGAGCCTTGAAATGGATGTTCTTCAGTATCACGTATCAACTGCTCCTGGCCTGGAGTGCGGCCTGGGTCATCGTGCAGCTCGGCCGGTTTCTCGGGTTGGGGTAGAAATCTTAAGTGCGGATTTTTATCCTTTCCGAGTTGAACTGGAGCATGAAAAGTGCTGAAACTATCATTGGCCGCCGCCCCGTCACTACACCCCGGCGGCGGCCAGATCCTGCTGCAACTGCCGCCCCAACCTGATAAATTCCGGTGTTGGGGGCAGACAGGCCATGAGCTTCTCCAGGTAGCCCTTTTCCTGCACCATCCCCCGGCTGACGCCAAAATTGAAATCGTATATCCAACTGCACAGGAGCAGTTTGAAGTCATTCAGCCACACCATGTCCTGGTAGTTCACCAGCTGCCGATTAAAAACTTTGTGCAAAATATCCGGGCTGAATTTATCCGGATGAGGCTGAAGCTCCAGGCTGACCACGTGGTTGTGAGGCGTGGCCGGGTCGAAATGGGCGATCAGAACCGAAAAAATATCCAACTTATCGGCGTCCCGGACGATCTGGGTGAGAAGCTTGACCTCCGGTGGCAGCCGCCCTGGCAGAAAGCGGCGGTTGTGCATGGCCACCGCCCCCAGCACCAGCTTCCGGGCCGACGGGGCCAGGGCTGCCAGCACCCGGTGCTGCTTCAGGGTGATGACTCCCAGGTAGGCATGGTTGACGGATAGCTGATCGTGAAAGGTCCCGTAACGGGAATATTGCGGGAAGCGTCCGATGTCGTGGAACAGGGCGGCCAGGTGAGCCAGCTCCGCCAGCGCCGGCGGCGGCGCCAGGGCTTGGGTAATACGTCGGGACAGGTCCAGCACCCGCAGGGTGTGGTTAATTTTTATCAGCACATTGGTGGTATCGAATTCCTCCCCCTGGAGGAAACCCTGGGTAAAATCATGAAACCACTGTTCATAGGTGTGAAAGTCATACCCCGCCGGGAGCTCCGGCGTGAACCCAGCACCCGCCTCGCGCCAGGTTTTTAAACGTGCGTTTTTAAATCCGGGTTGATGAGCCCTCATGTCAGCGACACCACTTTGTCCGCCAGGCGCATATGGGTGACAATGTCCAGCATGTTCGTGGTCTCGCCCACCTGTTTCTGGTCCATCAGTTTGAAATGGGTCAAACAGGTGCCGCACACTAAAAGCTGCACCCCGGTGCCTTCCAACTGCCGGAGGGCGTCCAGCACCTCCGAACCGGTGCAGGCCAGCCTCACCCCGGCATTAAGCAGCACCAGGGTCCACAGCTCCCGGCCCATCTCCTTGAGGGTGCCGATGAAATTCACCATGAGCCGCTCCCCCAGAAAATCGTCCCCCGTCCCCAGGCGATCTGTGCCCGCCAGCACCAGGATCTTCGGTTCTGCCTGGGGCGCAGCCACGGTCCTGGGCTCTGCCGCCCCGACGCCTCGCTCTCCGACGACCGCCACCACCCCCGAACGATCTTCCAGACGCACCGCATACCCGGCCTGGCGCAGGAACCGGCTGACATTCTCCTTAGCCGCGTCATTATCCACCAGCATAACCAGAATCCCCGGCTGTCCCTGATCCACTGCTTCCTTGGCCTGCAACACCGGCGCCGGGCAGGCCAGCCCCCGGCAGTCAATGATATTTTCGTGTTTCATAACAATAGCATCCTCGGAGGGAGGTCCTCAGGGCCATCAGCGCCGGCTCCCTCCCGTTACGCATCATCAGGAGCACCCGCCGTTGAGCCGGTGCCGGACTTCTTAACAGGCTTTATGAGGCCGCTTCTGAGGAGTATAACTCAGCCAGCATGTCGGTCAATCCCTGGCGCCAGGAGGGGGATTTAATCTGAAAGATACGGTCAATTTTGCGGCAGGATAACACCGACCAGCGGGGGCGGCGGGCCGGCGTGGGGTATTCAATGCTCTGAATGGGGATAACCTTCCGGACCCGGAGGGGTTCATAGTGCCTCGCAACGTCAACGATGGCCTGGGCAAAGCCATGCCAGGAAGTTTCCTCCCGACCGCAGAAATGATACGTCCCCCATTGTATCTCTCCCCGGTCCACTAGGATCTTCTGAGAAAGCCTCATCAGGGCTTCGGCCACGTGTCCGGCCCAGGAGGGGCAGCCGACCTGATCAGCCACAACTCGCAGCTCTTCTCTTTCCCGGGCCAAACCGAGGATGGTCTTGACGAAATTATGCCCATGGGCGCCGAACATCCAACTGAGGCGCACGATGAGGTGCTTCGGCCAGGTAGCGCGCAGGGCCTCTTCCCCCTGCCATTTGCTCAGCCCATAAACATTAATGGGATCAGCCCGGTCTTCCTCTTCATA
>VGSX01000263.1 GCA_016874895.1 Deltaproteobacteria bacterium | reverse complement strand
CAGGCCATGCCCTCCGGCTTCGAACTCGTCATAGCCGGAGGCACCAAACCCGTGGGCCGGGACGCGGTGGCCTGGGCCAAGGAATGCCAGGAGCGGGGGGCGGGCTTTATTCTGCCGACCAGCATGGATGGCGACGGAACCCAGGCCGGCTATGATCTGGAGTTTACCAGGGCCATTGCCCAGGCGGTGTCCATCCCGGTCATCGCCTCAGGGGGGGCCGGGACCCTGGAGCACTTCTATGAGGGCGCGACCACAGGGGGGGCCCAAATCCTGCTGGCCGCCTCGGTCTTCCACTATCGCCTGCTCAGTATCCGCCAGGTGAAGGAATATCTCCGAAACAAGGGCCTCACGGTTATTTTGTAAATCCATTTCCCGGTTAGAACTGGCATGATGTTCCTGGCCCTTATGTTCGCTCTCCTGGCCCTGGCGGCCCTGGCTTATCAGGTGGGGGCCGCTGCGGCCCTGTGGTTTTTTCTCCGGCGGCCGTTCCCGGAAGGGGCAGACGCAGCCCAGCCCGGAATTTCCCTGTTAAAGCCGGTGCGGGGATGGGATGCAGACACGTCCGCCTGTTTAGCCAGTTTCCTGCGGCAGGATTACCCTGACATCCAGGTTGTGTTCGGCGTGGCCGATCCTTCGGATCCGGCCCTGCCGCTCTTGCGGCAATTGCAGGCAGATAATCCCGAGGTGGAGGTGCAGAGTGTCATCTGCCCCCAGGAGCTCGGGTTAAACCCGAAAGTCAGCACCCTCCGGCAGTTGCTCCCCCTGGCCCGGCATGAGCTTATCGTGATCTCGGATAGTGACGTGCGGGTCGGACCTGATCTCGCGGCGCGCTTGGCAGCGGCCTTACAAAAACCGGGGGTCGGCCTGGCCACCTGCCTGTACCGTTCCGGACCGGTGCACACCGGCCCGGCGGCCCTGGAGGCCCTGAGTATCAGCGCCGATTTCATGCCTTCCGTGGCCATGGCCCATTACGTCGAGGGCATCACCTTTGCCCTGGGCGCGGTCATGGCCCTGCCCCGGCAGGTATTGGAGGACATCGGCGGTTTTGCAGGCATCGCCGATTATCTGGCCGACGATTACCAGTTGGGCCATCGGGTCAGCCGGACCGGTCTGAAGGTGCAGGTTTTGCCCTATGTGGTGGAGACCCTGAGCAGCCGGGAGACGCTGCAGGGCTACCTGGCCCGGCATCTGCGTTGGGCCCGGACCTATCGGGTCTGCCGCCCCAGGGGCTATTTCGCTTACGGCATCACTTTTGCGTTGCCCTGGGGATTGCTGGCCTGGCTGGCCGGCGGTCTGGCGGCCTGGGGGGGACAATTGGCCCTGGCTTGCCTGGCGGTCCGTCTATCGGTGGCCGTGGTGGCGGAGCGGGCCTGTCTTCAGGGCCGGCTTCCCTGGGGCTGGTTTCTCCTCCTGCCGCTTAAGGATATGATTTCTTTCGGTTTGTGGGCTCTGAGTTTTGCGGGGGATACGGTGAACTGGCGGGGGCGGCGCTACCGGGTGACTCCGGACGGCAGGTTAGTGAAATCAGAGGAGGATTGAGACAATGGAAGCGGCAAACCTGGAGCACCTCCTGCGGGAAGTGCAGTCCGGGCGCCTCAGCGTCGAGGAGGCCAGGCGGCGCCTGCTCCACCTGCCTTTCGAGAACCTGGGTTTCGCCCACGTGGATCATCATCGCCAACTGCGGCAGGGTTTCCCGGAGGTAGTCTTTGCGGCCGGCAAGAGTGTGGAGCAGATAGCCGCCATCCTCGGCGCCATCCAGGAGCGGGCCGCCCAGATCCTGATAACCCGGCTGGAGGCGGACAAGGCCGCCGTTTTGCAGGAAATCTTTCCCGCGGGTTATTATCATCCGGTTTCCCGGATAATGACTTTCGGCCTGCAGGAAGTGGCCGACCGGGGCCGGGGGCTGATCCTGGTCATTTCCGCCGGCACCTCCGACATCCCGGTGGCCGAAGAGGCCTACCTCACCGCCCGGCTGATGGGCAACCGGGTGGAGGCTATCTACGACGTGGGGGTGGCCGGCCTGCACCGCCTCCTGGCCTACCAGGAAAAGCTGCAGGAAGCCACGGTGTTTATTGTGGTGGCCGGGATGGAAGGGGCCCTGCCCAGCGTCGTCGGCGGCCTGGTGCAACGGCCGGTGATCGCGGTGCCCACCAGCATAGGCTATGGGGCCAGCTTCGGGGGTATTGCGGCTCTTCTGGGCATGCTCAACTCCTGCGCTTCCGGAGTCTCGGTGGTGAACATCGACAACGGCTTCGGGGCCGGGTACGTGGCGGCCCTGATCAACCGTCGGGAGTGACAGTGAGGCGCATCAGATGGGCAGCGGCGGCTCTTTTTTAGCCTCCAGGAGGGCCTTGTAATGCTCCCGTTCCTTCCGGGCCTGCCACAATGCCGCTTCCAGAGCGGCCCGCTCCGGGGACGCCTGGCTCCCCAGCTGGGCCAGTTTTTTTTCCAGTTCCTGGATCTTGCGCTGGCAGCGGTATAATTCCTCGGCCAGGTATCGAATGGACATGGTGTTTCTCCAGCATACGGGAACTGGCGTACTACATAGAGTTTATTTTAGCCATTGGGGCCAAAGCAGGATGCGGTGAAGAATAGGGTTTATTTCTATCTACTGAAATATCTCCTTAATATTTTTTATAAATTTGATTTAATCCCTATTAAGGCGCATAACTGATCTTTAAAGGACCAATGTTCTTTGGTTGATTCATCAATAATCTTATATAGATAGAAAAACTTAGTCGTCGAAGGAGACTTTTGGCGTGCCTTATCAAGGTCAAGTTTTGCGTTGACTATTGTCCAACACTCTGCAAATCCTAAGCTTCTTGCTGTTCTGTGACTCTTTTCAGACTCACCTAATCTGTTGTAAACATTTGAGACATCAGTACCACCTTTAATCTCTATTGCCACTATAGGATTAATTCCTGAACTAAGGATACTCTGGATTTTTATATCAGGGTCATTCATGAAGTCAATATGCACAATTCTTTCTGAGTCATTCTTTATTGTAATTAATCTTAGCGAAGAGTTAATTATATAATTTTTTACAATAGAAAAAATTAATTCGTAAATATTTTTAACTGCCCGCTGTCCCTTTTTATTCAGATAACTCCCTCTGAGAAATGCCCCAAAGGTGATAATTTGAAGACTGTGAATTATTCTAGGTGAGATAATATCCAGCCCATCAATTAGTATTTCTGCAGTGGCGATGAGACTTTTACATAAAGGTTCAACCAGTCCTGATATTTTATCGGGAAGTTCGCCTCGTTCTTCCAAGACGTTAAATCTGCCAAAAGGTCCTTGATTATAAAAATCTTTTTGAGAGAAACCAAACAGCAATCTATAATAGCCCAATAGAAAAGGGTTAGTGTTCAGAAGACAAGGAACCGGAAAAAAAAGTTCGCCTCGCAGCCCGAATGAGGCAACCTTTCGCAGTCCTGAGGCCTTGACAAGCCGGGCAAGCTCGGCGTCAATAATCGATATATCCAGCCTGCTAATGGTGTTTTTTAACGCCTCCCCCAGGTAACGGTTTTCTATGTCTCTCAATCGATGATAAAAGGCTATTTGCAGGTCTGGGAGCAACACTGTGAAATCCGTCATAAACTGCTCCACTCCAGCCTTTCCTGGGCTAGCTTGGCATATTCCTCTTTAATTTCAATGCCAATGAACTTCCTTTGCAGCTTCAGGGCTACTTCCCCCACGGTGCCGCTGCCAAAGAAAGGGTCCAAGACAATATCCCCTTCTTCAGACCCGGCGAGAAGGCATAATTCCACCAGTTTAGGTGGAAATGTGGCGAAGTGGGCTCCTTTGTAGGCTTCGGTGTTGATCTGCCAAACCGTGCGGCGATTTCGGCGGGCAGGATAATTGGCGGTCTCTTTGATGGCCTCGTAGTTATAATAGTATTTTTCGGATTTGGAAAATAAAAAAACATACTCATGAGAACGGGTGGGACGGTCTTTGACGCTCTCTGGCTGGCAGTTGGGTTTATGCCAGATGATATCGGACCGTAAATACCAGCCGGCTGCCTGCAGGGCAAAGGCCACCCGCCAGGGCACCCCGATGAGGTCTTTAGGTTTCAAACCCTCGGGAGTGGGGGGGCGATACTGCATGGCGCGGGCAGGGTTCTTTTTATCCGGGTCTCTCCAGGTTCGATTACCGGAAGTGTAAGAATCTCCCAGGTTAAGCCACAGGGTGCCGTCTTGTGTAACTATACGATAAACTTGAGTGAATATAGCAGTGACGTTTGTTATGTAATCTTTTAGATCCGATTCGGCCCCGATTTGATTAGCCGGTGGCACTCCGTAATCTCGCAGGCCCCAGTAGGGAGGGGAGGTGATGCAACAACGGCAGGATTCCGAGGGAAGCTGCGCTAAAATGCTCAAAGCATCGCCGACAAGAATTTCACTGCCTGTTCTATCCTGAAATAAATGCAGAGGAAAAACTTTCATACGTTAAATTGTGCCACAGTTGCCCCAAGGCGTCAACAAAGACGATACTGTTTCGCACCTCCCGTTTTGCTGCAATAAATGAGGAGCAGACAGGATGGCGGCTAATCGATCTCCCGGAGTTCCAGGTGGTGCACCTGGAGGTAAAGGCGCCGCCCCCCCATGGGCACCAGCTCGCCATAGATAATCAAGGGATCCAACCGCTTGGGGTCGAATTCCCGGCGCAGCTCGGCAGACATGGCCCCAAGGTCGAAATATCCCTGCATATCGGCATCCCGGTACAGGGCAAACCATTCCAGCTCACCCCAGCGGGTGGGGTAGCGCAGCTGATTGAAATAATAATGAGCCGGGGCCGGGTCGTAGGTGAGAAATTCCCAGAAATAGGCCTCGCACCTGATGAGCTGGCCGTCGTGCAGTCCCGGAGTACGGGGGGCCAGCAGCAGGCCAAAATCGATGGGGGTATAGGCCGCGGGGTTAAACTCGGCCGGGACCGGTTGCATGGTACCGCAACCGGTGAAGACCAGTCCCAGCAGCATTATGACGACAAACAGACGACTGCGCTGAACCATCGACAATCCTCG
>VGSX01000262.1 GCA_016874895.1 Deltaproteobacteria bacterium | reverse complement strand
GGCCCAGGGAGCCCAGGAGGCCGGCGGGATCAGCCTCGGCATCCTGCCGGGACCGGACCGCCGCGCCGCCAATCCCTTCCTGACCTACAGCCTGGCCACTAACCTGGGCCATGCCCGCAATATACTCATCGCCCACAGCGCCGACGCCCTGATTGCCGTGGCGGGAGGCTATGGCACCATCTCCGAGGCGGCCATCGCCCTGAAATTAGGGAAACCGGTGGTGGGCCTGCTCCTGACCTGGAACCTCCCGGGCATGCTGACCGCCGCTTCGCCCCAGGAGGCGGTGGCCCTCGTATGGCGGTCCCTGGTCAGCAGTCTGTAGGGGCGGGCCCCCGTGCCCGCCCAAAAGAGATTTTTATTTCCTGGGGTGGCCGAAATTGGCCAGGAACATTCAATAGGATATTGGTTTAAGGCGGGTTTGTTGACGCCTTTTCCTGATTCCGCTGACTGCCCGATTGATTATTTTTTCTCAAAAGTCATGCCCGCCTCATCGGCATCCACGATGACCTTATCTCCCTCGGTAAACTCGCCGCCCAGGATAAGCTTGGCCAGGCTGTCCTGCACCTGTTTCTGGATGGCCCGCCGGAGGGGCCTGGCCCCGTACACCGGGTCGAAGCCGGCCTCGGCCAGGAAGTCCCGGGCCCTGTCGGTGAGGGACAGGTGGATGCCGTGCTCCTCCAGCCGCTGGACCAGGCGCTGCGCCTGTAGATCCACGATGCGGCGCAGGTGCTCCTTATCCAGCCGGTGGAAAATGATAATATCATCCACCCGGTTGAGGAATTCCGGCTTGAAGTGAAACCGCATGGCGTCCATAACCTTCTGGCGCATGTCCTCCTCATCCCGGACCTCCATGATGTACTGACTGCCGATGTTGGAGGTCATGATGACGATGGTGTTTTTAAAATCCACGGTGCGGCCGTGGCCGTCGGTCATGCGGCCGTCATCCAGAATCTGCAGGAGGGCGTCGAAAACCTCGGGGTGGGCCTTTTCAATCTCATCGAAGAGCACCACGGAGTAGGGCCGGCGCCGGACGGCCTCGGTGAGCTGCCCCCCTTCCTCATAGCCCACATATCCTGGAGGAGCCCCGACGAGCCGGGAGACCGTGTGTTTTTCCATATATTCGGACATGTCCAGGCGGATCAGGGCCTGTTCCGAATCAAAGAGGAATTCCGCCAGGGCCCGGGCCAGCTCGGTTTTGCCCACGCCGGTGGGGCCCATGAAGATAAAGGAACCCAGGGGCCGATTGGGGTCCTGGATGCCTGACCGGGCCCGGCGCACCGCATTGGAGACCGCCTGCACCGCCTCGGTCTGGCCCACCACCCGGGCCGCCAGGCGTTCTTCCATGTGCACCAGCTTTAGTTTTTCGCCTTCCAGGAGGCGGGCCACCGGGATGCCGGTCCACTTGGCCACGACTTCGGCCACGTCTTCGGCGTCCACCTCTTCCTTGAGCATGGCGCCGTCCCTTTGCAGTTCAGCCAGTTTATGGTTTTCGGCCTGCAACTCTTTCTGCAGATTTAACAGGGCCCCGTAACGGAGTTCCGCGGCCTTGGCCAGATCTCCCTGGCGTTCGGCCTGGGCTTCGGCGATTTTGGTCTGTTCGATCTGCTCCTTGATTTCCCGGATCCGGGCGATGGCGTCTTTTTCCTGCTGCCAGCGGGCCTTTTGGGCCGCCACCTGCTCCCGGAGGTCCGCCAGGGACCGCTCGATTTTTTCCAGGCGTTCCAGGGAAGCGGGATCATTCTCTTTTTTCAGGGCTTCCTTCTCGATCTCCTCCTGCCGGATGCGCCGCTCCACTTCGTCGATTTCCGCCGGTAGGCTGTCAATCTCGATGCGCAGCTTGCTGGCCGCCTCGTCGATGAGATCCACCGCCTTGTCCGGGAGAAAACGGTCGGCAATATACCGCTTGGACAGGGTAGCCGCGGCGATGAGGGCGCTGTCTTTGATGCGGACGCCATGGTGCACTTCATAGCGTTCCTTAAGGCCCCGCAGGATGGAGATGGTGTCCTCCACGGTGGGCTCGGCCACCAGGATGGGTTGGAAACGCCGTTCCAGGGCCGCGTCTTTTTCGATATACTTGCGGTATTCATTCAAGGTGGTGGCCCCGATACAGCGGAGTTCGCCCCGGGCCAGGGGAGGTTTGAGCATGTTGGAGGCGTCCATGGCCCCTTCCGCGGCGCCGGCGCCCACGAGGGTGTGGAGTTCATCGATGAACATGATGATCTTGCCGTCGGATTCCACCACCTCTTTAAGCACCGCTTTTAACCGGTCCTCAAATTCGCCCCGGTACTTGCTCCCGGCAATAAGGGCCCCCATATCCAGGGTAACGATCTGCTTATCCTTGAGGGACTCGGGGACATCGCCATAAACGATGCGTTGGGCCAGGCCTTCCACGATGGCGGTTTTGCCCACCCCGGCCTCCCCGATGAGGACCGGATTATTCTTGGTGCGCCGGGATAGCACCTGCATAATGCGGCGGATTTCCATATCCCGGCCGATCACCGGATCCAGTCTGCCGGTGCGGGCCAGCTCGGTGAGGTCCCGGCCGTATTTTTCCAGGGGTTGGAATTTTTCCTCGGGGGACTGGTCGGTGACTCGCTGGGAACCTCTGAGCCCGGCCAGGGCCTGCATCACGGCCTCGGCGGTGAGGCCCAGGGAGGCGAACAGGCGCCCCACCTCCGTATCTTTGGCCAGCACCAGGGCCAGGAGGAGATGCTCGGTGGAGACGTACTCGTCCTTCATCTGGGTGGCGGCTTTAAAGGCGGCATCAAAAACCTGATTCAATTCCGGGGAGAGGTAAACCTGGGCGGCCCCGGAGACCTGGGGAAATCTGGTTAATATATCATCCACCCCCTGGATGACCTTCCGGGGGTCCGCCTCCAGTTTTTTCAGGACCGGCCGCACCAGACCCTCTTCCTGGGCCAGGAGGGTCCGCAACAGATGGGCCGGTTCTATCTGGGGGTGCCCCATGGTCTGGGCCAGCTCCTGGGCCCCCTGGACGGCCTGTTGGGCTTTTAAGGTGAATTTATCAAAACGCATGTGCTGAGCGTCCTCCGAAGTCTAAAATGATAACTAGATAATATAATTATTCAAATTAATACGGTTTTTGCTTTTGTCAAGTTGGCGGAACCTTGAGACCGAGATAAAGGCTGACAGGCCTGGCGGAATTTTATGGTTATTGGGCCATTTTCAGCCGCTTTCCAGTATTTTTTGAAACATCACTAAGCCATGAGCCGGAACTGATGGTATAATCTTGGGGGAGGCAGGCAGGAGCCGGGCGCCTCTAAGTTTTTCATAAAGGCACGGATATGACACAAGATTTAAAGCACACGGCAAGTCAGGGGGAGAGGCAGGATTCATCCCAGGGGACTCCCTGGCTTAAGTTCCTGATATTTTTCACCGGGGCGGCGACCCTTTCTCTGGAGCTCCTGGCTTCCCGCATCATGACGCCCTATTTTGGAGTGAGCCTGTATATCTGGACGGGGATTTTGTCCATCACCTTGATTTTTCTGGCCATCGGTTATTATCTGGGGGGGAGATTGACCGTCGGGAGGGAGCCCGCTTCGATCCTGGCATTGTATCTCCTGGCGCCATTCCTGGCCGCCCTGGTCCTGGTGGGCGCCGGCCTCACCTATCCGCTGATTTTCCCCCTACTGGCCTGGGGGAATCTCATCATCGCCAGTTTCGTGGGGGGGACCATGCTCCTGGCCATTCCCTTGATCCTGCTGTCGGCCATGAATCCCCTGCTCATTGCCTTGGGCCGGGGCGATGGGCCTGAAGGCGACTCCGGGGCCGGGCGGGTCTTTTTCCTCAGCACCATCGGTTCCGTGGCCGGAGTCATTGTTACAGCTTTTCTGCTGATCCCTACCATGACGAACTTCCGGGCGGTGATGGGTATCAGCCTGGCCCTTTGCGTGGCCACGGCCCTGACCGCCTGGCGTCTCCACGGATTGCCCCGGCTGGTGCGGCGCAAATTCCTGTTCCTGTGTTGTCTCCTGGCCATCCTGAGTTTAGTGGTGCAGTGGGGCCAGCCCCGCTTTGTGCGTCTGCTGGCCGAGAACAGCGGCATTGACCAGCATTGGGAAATGCTGGCGGAATACACCTCAGTTTTCGGGAATATCAAGGTGGTGGCGGTATACCGGGGAGAACACCGGCGTCTCACGGACCTTATGTATCTCCAGGACGGCATCGTGCAGAATCATTTTAATCAGCACGGCCAGGCAGTGGATCACACCCCCATGATGCTGCGGTTGGCGGAGATCTATGCCCCCCCGGAGGCCCAACAGGCGGGGGTCCTGGGACTGGCCGCAGGAGCTATCCCCAAACGCCTGCAGGCTGACGGGCTGCAGGTGACTGTAGCGGAAATAAATCCCCGGGCCCTGGATGCCGCCAAGGATTTTTTCGGCTACGACCCCCAGGGCATAAAGCACCACTGGGAAGACGCCCGCACCCTGGTGCGCCGCCGACCCCAGGCCTTTGATCTGGTCCTGGTGGATCTCTTTCAGGGCGATGCCACCCCGGAATATCTCCTCACCCGGGAATTTTTTCAGGACCTCAAAAACTCTCTGAAACCGGGGGGGATCGTCATTATGAACATGTTTTTCGACAACCTGGACGAACAGCCCAATGAAAGGCTGCTGGCCACCATTACGTCCGTTTTCCCCCAAATCCTGGAGTTCCGCCGCCCATCCCAGTCCGGCACGTTTCTCAACGCCTTTGTGGTGGGACGGTTCGGCCCTCTTGCGCCGGAACCGGCCTTCCAGGCGGCCGCCACCATAACCCCCGAGGATGACGACGCCAGGCGCACCTTAAACTCAGCCCGGCTGGTCCACCGGGAAAACCTCACCCACCTGGAGCCGGTGACCGACGACCACAATATTTTTCCCTACCTCTTGGCCCGGAGCCACCTGCGCACCCGCAGCGTTCTGAGTAAATTGCCATTGTATCTGCTCATTAATTAATGTGAAAAATTCCGGGCAGGTTGCGGATGTGTAGGAAAGTGGTCAGGGGCCAGGGGCCAGGGGTCAGGGGTCAGAGGTCAGGGGTCAGGGGTC
>VGSX01000261.1 GCA_016874895.1 Deltaproteobacteria bacterium | reverse complement strand
GCAACATCGGCCTGTTGCTGGGACAGGTGACCGGGGTGGAGGAGTCCCGGGGCGTATTGAGGCTGCTCGAATCCCTGGCCGTGGGGGATCGTTTGCGGCTGCACGAGGCCGGCAGCGGCGAGCGCCATGCCTTCACCCTGAAGGAAATGTTCTGGCAGGGCAAGGCGATGCCCGTGGCCGAGGCCGGGGATAAGGTTGAGATCGGCCTGCCGGGGTCGGCCCAGGCCGGTGACCTGATTTATAAAACCGGCGAAACCACTCCCGGCGGCAGCCGTTCCGAGAAAAAATGGCGGGAACACCTCTTCAGTCTGGCCAAGCCGAACCTTGCTGAACCTCCGCCGGTGGGGCACCTCTGGACTTCCCTGAAATCTGGGCAGGGTAGGGGGCCAGGCAAAACCCTGTCCAAACCTCCCCAGATGCTGTTGCGGGTCCGCTCCTTCACCGAGGCCCTGAATTTCCACCGCCAGGGTATCAGGCACCTGCTGGTGGACATACAGGAGGAAAATTTCACCGAGTATCTCCGTCAGACTCGTCCGGCCAAACGCCTGCACGGTCTGATCTGGTCCCTGCCAGCCATTATTTTCGAGGGCCAGTTATCTTTTTATCGCCAGGCCCTGAAAACCCTCCTGGACGGGGGCTGGCACACCTTTATGGTGAGCAATTTAGGCCATCTTGTCCTGCTCCAGGAGGCCCGGGACCTGAGCAATCAGCCGACCTGGAAAAAACGACGTCACGGGGAAACTGCTGCGGGCGCGCAGCCGGATGTTGCCGGCTCTACGCCCCAAAAGTTGACCCTGTACAGCGACTATGCCATGCCATGCTTAAATTCCCTGGCGTTCCAGGCCCTCCAGGATCTGGGAATCGACTTTGTGACCCTGTCCCCGGAGGCTGACCGGGGAACCCTGGAGCTGTTGTGTAAAAACGCCCCGGTTTTCCGATTAATGACCTATCTCTATGGCCACCTGCCCCTCATGGTGTCCCGGGTGCCCTTGCCGGAGGGCAAAAAAGCCCTGCGCCTGAAAAGCTCCCGGGGAGAGCAGTTCCGGCTGGTCAGCCGGGGAGGTCTGACCTACCTGATCGCCAAGGTGCCGGTACTGCTGCAAAAACCCCTGGCTGAGTTACGCAGCCTGGGAATCAACCGGTTTCTGGTGGATCTGAACCACAGCGGTCTGCCCGTCTCCGAGGTTGCCGGACTGCTGCCCCGCCTGCTGTCCGGGCCCAACCTCAGCGGCGGCCTGCCCATGAATTATTATCGGGGTTTGGAGTAAAAGTAAGCGTTCAGCTATCAGCTTTCAGCTATCAGCTATCAGCTTTCAGCTATCAGCTATCAGCTTTCAGCTTTCAGCTATCAGCTATCAGCTTTCAGCAAAAACAATGGGTTAAGAAAACTAATCGAGAAACCAGCGATCTGCCATCTTTGAATAACTATTTGAATTTAAAGAATTAGCTGACGGCTGAAAGCTGACCGCTGAACGCCTAAAAAAGGAAATATCATTATGCCCAAAAAAGGACTGCATTATCAGATACAATTCGACTATAATCCCACCCGGGGGCTGTTCAGCGCCACTATCCCGGCCCTGGGGGGCCTGACGGTCACCGGGGAAACCTTCGCCGAGGTGGAGGCCGAGATTAAGGCTGCGGCCCTGCAATATCTGGAAAAATTGCATCTGGACAACGAACCCTTGCCCCTGGATGAAAGGGATCTCAAAGAGGGGCTTTATATCCGCATCCCCCGGGAATAAGATATGAAACTCAGGGTGCGAACCATTCTCTAACCATGCTGCTGGAATTGCGCATCAAAAACCTGGCCATCCTGGATCAGGTGGAACTGCTTCTGGAACCCGGGTTCAATGTCTTTACCGGCGAGACCGGGGCCGGCAAGTCCATGATCGTCCAGGCCGTGCATCTGCTGCTGGGGGCCCGGGGGAGCGAGGATCTCATCCGCACCGGGGCCGCCGAGGCCGAGATCGAGGCCCGGTTCGAGACCGTGGCCCAGGAGCCCTGGGCTTCCTGGCTGGCGGAGCGGGATATTCCTTTTACGGGGGAGCTGCTCCTGCGCCGGGTGGTGTCCCGCAGCGGCCGCAGCCGCTCCTACCTCAATGATCAGGCCGCGACTTTGAAGTTTGTGACCGCCTGCGTCCAGGAACTCCTGCATCTGTCCGGCCAGCACGAGTATCAGAACTTTCTGGCCCCGGAAAATCATCTCGCCATCCTGGACCTGTTTGCCGGACTGGCCGGCCAGGTGCAGGACTATCGGGACGCTTACGGCCACTGGCGGCGGCTGCAGCAACAATGGCGGGAGCTCCAGGAGCGCCGGGCCAAGGTGGCCGATTCCCGGGATCTGTTGACCTTCCAGGTCCAGGAACTGGAAAAGGCCAAGATCAGGCCGGACGAAGAGGAGGAGCTGTCCCGGGAACAGGAGCGGTTGCGCCATGCCACCCAGCTCTGGGAGGCGGCCCGGCTGGGCTATAAGCGGCTTTACGGTGACCGGGACGCGATCCTGACCGAATTGGCCGAAGTCAAAAAATCCCTGGAATTCATCGCTCGTTTTGAACCGGAATGGTCCGGCCGGGCCGCCGGCCTGGGCGAGATCTTCCTGGAACTGGAGGATGTGGCCTTTTCCCTGCGGGATTATTTCGGCCGGGTGCACCCCGATCCGGCGCGCCTGGAAGAGATCGACCAGCGGTTGCACCTGCTGCAGCGCCTGAAACGCAAATATGGCCCCACCCTGGTGGATGTGCTGGACTTTCTGGAACAGGCGCAGCAGGAGTTGGCCGGGTTGGACACCCTGGGCGACCGGGAGGCCGAACTGCTGGCGGACCTGGAAGCCCTGGGCCGCACCGTCCGGGAAAAGGCGGTGGCTTTATCCCGCCGGCGGCAGGACCTGGCGCCTCAGTTAGCCGCCGCCGTGGAGCGCGAAATCCATGGCCTGGCCATGCCCCAGGCCCGCTTCCTGGTGAGATTTTTGTCTGCTGCCGAACCAGCAACGGATAGGGAAATGCAGGAGCTGACTTTATCCGCCAGCGGCTGCGATACAGTGGAATTTTTTCTGGCCCCCAACCCGGGGGAGGCCCCCAAACCCCTGCACCGCATCGCCTCCGGAGGGGAATTGTCCCGGCTGGTGCTGGGCCTGAAAAATATTCTGGCCGCAGAAGCCGGGGTGGACACCAGCATCTTCGACGAGGTGGACGCCGGCATCGGGGGGAGAGCCGCCACCGTGGTAGGGCAAAAATTACAGCGGCTGGCTCGGAAAAATCAGATAATCTGCATCACCCATTTGCCCCAGATCGCCTGCTTTGCCGACACCCATTTCCGGGTGGAAAAAAAGATCGTGGACGCCCGGACGGTGACCGTGGTGCATAAGCTCGACCCCGAGGCGCGCCTCCTGGAATTAGCCCGCATGCTGGGCGGGGCCCTGGTCAGCGACGCCACTCTGGCTCATGCCCGGGAAATGCTGGCCGCGGCCCGCCAAAACTCATAAATTATTTCGCAGGTAAGTTATCGCCCAGGACCGGGGCTTGTCGGGATAATCGTGACCTGGTGGCCTGATTGCAGGCCGGATGCGGCCACGAAGCCGGCCGGAACTTCCAGAACCAGATCAACCGGGCCCGGAGAGGTAAAAGTGCCGGGATCGTCGGGAGAGAGGTTGGGATGGAAACCGATAATCCGCCCCTGGGCGATCCAGATGATATCGATGGGGATGAGCATATCCCGCATGCAGAAGTGTTGCACTGCCGGGAACGGCATGGCAAACAGCATCCCTGTGTTAGGGGCCAGGTATCGCCGGCCCGATAGACCAAGATACATTTTTTCCCGGGTGGAGACCACCTCGGCCTGCACCAGAACCTGATTGAGACGCAGCGATATTATGGGATTGCCGGCCTCAGAAAACTTCGGCAGCCCAGAAGCCCCTGCCGCCAGAACCCAGAGCGTCAGCGGGATGGCCAGGAAGAGACCGATAATCACTCGGCGGGCAATAACGCGCTGGGACAATGGCACGGCATCTACGTTTAAAGATGACACTTACAGCCGCAGGCCTCCCAATCCGTCACCATTTTTTGATACCCCTGATGGTCAAAATCCTTGTCAAACTCAGACATCTGCTGTAAAAGGGCCTCCTGTTCGGCCTGGGTGAAATACGCCATCACGGGCAGAAAAAAGTGCTGGTCCTCCAGGGCGATATGCCGGGGATAAAAATCCACCAGGGCTTCCATGAGCCCCAGAACTTCGGCCAAAGAATCCGGGCTTCCGTTGGCGTAATTTTCCTTGGCTGCCGCCAGGCGTGCCGTGGTCTGGCGTCCCCACCCATGCTCCTGCTGCAATTCCTGCATGATTTCCAGATGTTCCCAGGAAAGTGGCTTCTGTTCCAGGGCCAGGAAGAAAATCTCCTCTTCCTTGCCGTGGTGGATCCGGTCGGCGTACCCGCAAATAAAATCCACCGCCGCGTCGATGAACTTCGGGTTGACAAAGGCAAATTCCGGGCTGACCGCCATGTTGTCTCTGATTCTGGCGGTTTCCTGGGCCATGAGGCGGATCATCTTTTCAATCAAGCGGTGTTCAGTCATTAATGGGTCGATGGGCAACATCATCTTGACTCTCAATTTTATAATTTCCTAACCCGTTCCAGCCGGAGATAAAGGTATATCGGCCAAATATGGCTACATCGTAAAGCCATGTGAAGTCTAAGAAAAGTGGTCAGGGGGCAGTGGTCAGTAGCCAGTATTGCATTCTCTGACCACTAACCACTGACCACTCTTACTTGGCATGTTGGCCATATCGAGATAGGGAACCATCGCGAGGTGTCGCACCACTTCCAATTTTAGGACAGTTTCTCATGGGCCGGGGGCCCACCCGTAAAGCATGAAAAGGTTGTTCGAAGGCGGGATGCGCTTCGCTTTCCCGCCCTACATGGTGAACTATTCAGAACAGAGATTCACCGATCTAAATTTGGTCCATCCCGCACCCCCCATCCCCAATGTCCCCCCATATCCCCCGGCTCATAGCGGTTCCGTGCCCTCCTGGAGGATGGCCAGATAATGGTCGTAGGCAAAGACGCGGTTGCGGCGCTGGCCCGTCAGTTCCCGGC
>VGSX01000260.1 GCA_016874895.1 Deltaproteobacteria bacterium | reverse complement strand
TGGCATCAGGCTTGGCGTCATAATTACTCCCTATTTTATTATTAAGGTCTTATGCAGAAATATCTTAATTTTTATAGGGTTCTTCCGGGAAGGGCTATAATCTTTCCCCGGAATTTTCAGGGAAATAACCGGAACTGTCAATCAGGAATTTACCTATCCCCCCAGGAGAGTTACAATGGCGGTGGTTGAATCTTAAGGAGGGAATCAAGTTATGGCCCGCATCCTCATCACCGGGGGGGCCGGATTTATCGGCTCCCACCTGATGGATTATCTGCTCCGGCAGGGACATGAGATTCTGTGCCTGGACAACTACTTCACCGGCAGCAAAGCAAACCTCGCCCATATGCGGGATCATCCCCAATTGGAGCTAATCCGCCATGACGTGGTGAACCCCATCATGCTGGAAGTGGACCAGATCTACCACCTGGCTTGCCCCGCCTCCCCGGTGCATTATCAATACAACCCGGTGAAAACCATCAAGACCAACGTCCTGGGCACCCTGAACATGCTGGGGCTGGCCAAACGGGTGAAGGCCCGTATTTTACTGGCTTCCACTTCCGAAATCTACGGCGACCCCCAGGTGCACCCGCAGCAGGAGAGCTACTGGGGCAATGTCAACTGCCTGGGCCCCCGGAGCTGCTATGACGAAGGCAAACGGGTGGCTGAAACTCTGATGATGGACTACCACCGGCAGAACCGGGTGGACATCCGCATCGCCCGCATCTTCAACACTTATGGACCCCGGATGGCCCTAAATGACGGCCGGGTGATCAGCAACTTCATCGTCCAGGCCTTGACCGGGCAAGATATTACCATTTATGGGCAAGGTCGGCAGACCCGGTCCTTTTGCTTTGTCTCCGACCTGGTGGAAGGTCTAGTCCGGTTAATGAATACCGAGCTCCTGCATGAGCCGGTGAATCTGGGGAATCCCGAGGAATACGCCATCATGGAGATTGCCCAAAAGATCCTGGCCCTCACCGGCAGCCCCTCCCACCTCATTTACCTCCCCATGCCCCCGGACGACCCGGGCCGCCGCCGGCCGGACATCACCCGAGCCCGGAAACGCCTGGGGTGGCAGCCCACTATACCCCTGGAGGCTGGGCTGAAGGAGACCATTCCTTACTTTGCTGCCAAACTGAGGGAAACAAAGTCTTGACTCAAGTAATTGCATAATCGAAGTTGCTTTGCTCTGGAAAGAGTATCTGAATGTTGTCAGATGGAAAGATAAACAAAACTTTTTGAAATGAGTGGCACAGGCTTCCAGCCTGTGGGAAGGGTTGTTGGTAGAACGGGGGGGTCCACAGGCCAGAGGCCTGTGCCACTAATATTTTTATAGTTGATGGTCTCTCGAATAGTGAGATTTTTTTTAGATGCCCCCTTGTATTGACTTACCGGAGCAAAGGCAATAACCGATAAGGGAACTATACGTACGTTCTACAAAAAATAATTGACGTTATGAATAACAATGGGTGTCCCAGGGCATATAGAACCCTGAAATTATTCCTGGCCTGGGTCCTGGCGCTGTGGTGCTACACCCTCCTGCCCGGTTGCGAGGTCGCTCCCAAAGGACCCCCCCGAGAAGCCGCGGTGGCCCAGGTGATTGACGGGGATACGTTGATCCTGGCGGAAACGGGCCACCGGGTGCGACTCTTAGGGATCAATGCCCCGGAGATGGAAAGAAATGGGCGCCCGGCGGAATTCCTGGCCCACCAGGCCCGGGCGGTGTTGGCGGAATTGAGTCGGGGCCAGCGGCTCCGTCTGGAATACGACCAATCGCGCTACGACCATTACGGCCGCCTCCTGGCCTACCTTTTTCTTCCCAACGGGGCCATGGTCAACGCCGAAATGGTGCGCCAAGGGCTGGCCCACGCCTACTTCCATCCTCCCAACTTCCGGTTCCGGGACGCGCTGCTGGCCGCCCAGCGGGAGGCCCTGGAGGCCCGGCGGGGCATCTGGCAGAAAGCGCTGAAGCAGGATGAACCTTATTACCTGGCCAATCGCAACTCTCTAATTTTCCACCGGCCCCAGTGCCCCCTGGCGGCCAAGATGGCCCCGGCCAACCGGATGCGCCTGGATTCCCTGAAAGCCGCCTACCTGCAAGGCTTCAGCCCTTGCCGGAGCTGCAAGCCGGGGGGGTGAGGGGCAGGTCAGGAGGAAGCGGTTTAGCGGTTTGGCGGTTTAGCGTTTGGCGGTTTAGCGGTTTGGCGGTTTGGCAAAAAATCTAACCCGCTGATTCGCTAACCCGCAGTCTGCTCATGCTTCAGCAGCCAGCGTTTGCGGTCCAGGCCGGAGCTGTAGCCCCCCAGGGAGCCGTTCGAGGCGATGACCCGGTGGCAGGGGATGATGATGGGGATGGGGTTGGCGCCCACGGCCTGGCCCACGGCCCGGGAAGCTTTGGGGTTACCTATCCGGGCCGCCAGTTCCCGGTAGGAAATGGTCTGCCCCGGAGGAATCTTTTGCAGTTCCTGCCATACTCGAATCTGAAAGGGGGTGCCCTTAAGGTCCACGGGGACATTTTGAAAATATGCGGGATCGCTGTTAAAGTAACGCGAAATCTCCCGACAGGTCAATTCTCTTAATAAATCCGCCGGGTGATTAGGCTTTTGATTTATTGAACAGCCAGGTATTTTTTCGCAATGTCTTTTGACTGCCTTATCGGCAAAAACCAAGGAAGCCAGGCCGACTTCTGTAAAGAATAAACGCATAAGGCCGATGGGACTATCCATCTCCACAATAAATACCCAAGCATTAAGGTTCGGCCTTCTTTTCAAGTTCTCCTCCATCATTTTTTCTTTTTGGCCAATTCTACTTGCAATCTGGCAGGCTTAGCTTGAAGAAACGGCAGTTCATTTTTAAAAGGCAACCAAGCGTTTTTGCAAGGCGTTAGCTTTAGATTTGCAACGATGAAAACAGAGTCGGCCTCTTTGGGGACTTTCAGAATCAAAATGGACTTGAAATCATTTGCGCCACATAACGCTGATTGTAGATTATATCGCCAAAGAATATCTTGATCCCCTAGTCCTTTTACTTCAATTGCGGCTCTACGAAACTTGTATTTATAAGGGCCTATTACAATACCGGCCTTAATTTTCGCCTCCACCTGAATTTCACGACTAAAAGGACTTATCTTAGATTGGACCTTGGGAACCCGGAAATTAAAACTTGCGTCTACGCCAATACCTCCCTCAATATCCATGGAAAACAATTGAATATCTTCCCTATCTGGAAACAGGCGAATGGGCCGGGTACGGCGGGCGGGTTTTTTAACGTCATCTTCCAGGGTAAGAGCAAATTCCGCAGACTTAGGAAATTGATCTTTTTCTAAAAAGCAACTGAATACCACCTCGACCCAGTAAAAATCATAACCCATTTGCTCATGGTCCACCTTCCATTCCGGTGCCAGACTAACCCCGGCCTCTTTTAATAGGGGAAGCAAAGGCCGGGATTCGACTTGGGATCCGATTCCTATACCTTTGCTAAAACAATTCATAATATCCTGAGTTACCTTCTGTAACTCCACGATCGATAGACTCGTCGCCGCGTGTGGGAGCGGCACAATAATCGGTGTTCTCCCATGGACGTTATAGTCTAACGCCATTGGCGCGGGTTTTGCTTCAGGCGCTCGATTTTTTCGGATTCTATCGATCTCAGAATTAAGGCGCCTCTCAAGGACTGCTAGGTTCGTTTCATCTAGCCGGGTTACCTGTTCAACCGATGATACCGGCCTGTCTTGAGCATTGAGGGAATAACTCGGAAACAAACAGGATAGGAAAAAGAATCCTAAAAAACTGCGGATTAATCTATGTATTCCAAACTTATTTAACTTGAGACTCCAAGTAGCCACTGAAAAGCAAGCAGTTTCCATATAACCCTCCATGGTTAAATGATCTTATCTATTTTAAATCGTATAGTACCCTAATTCAAATTAAAAAACTAAGTTAAAGGAAAGCCAATAGATTATGCGCCAGGACCGCAAACCACAGGTTTTCATCCAGGGTCTTGATGAGTTCCAGGGGAGTGTTTTGCATTCTGGCCAAAAACCGATGAAGCTGAGTTCCTAAAAGGCCGGAGAAGATAAACCATCTTCGCGGGAAGAATTCCGGCATATCCAAAAGGTCCAGCAGCACGTCCAGGTGGATATTAGCCAGGGCCAGTTCTCCGGGGATCTGGGCGAAGTCCCGGGCGTCCCCCTGGATGAGCAGCACCTCTCCTTCCCGGCGGTTATGGCGGACGTTGCGGGCCGCGACCCGCACCGCCAGTTCGTTGTATTCCACCGCCACCACCCGCTTAGCCCCCAGGGCCAGAGCCGCCAGGGCCAGGATGCCGGTCCCCGTGCCCAGGTCCAGCACCTGGGAGGGGGCATCTTGTTCATAAACTTCCTTAAGTAATTGCATACAGAGTCGGGAAGTGGGGTGGTAGCCGGAGCCGAAGGCCAGCCCCGGTTCCATGGGGAGCACGATCTCGCCGGGGGCGGGTTGAGGAGTCTCCCAGATAGGGCAGAGGTGGAAACCCGCCACGCTGGTGGGCTTGAGGGCCTGGCCCGCCTCCCAGTCGGCGTAATTGAGCACGGTTTCGGAAGAATAACGCCCCGCGCCTGCGCCAATCAGCCAGGCCTGCACTTCTCCTTCCCGGTGGCGGCGGAAAAATAGGTAAGTGTAATCCCCTTCCCGCCAGCAGCCCAGGAAGTCATCGCCGGTCAGGGCCGAGGGGGGGTTGACCTTGCCTTGGATTTCGTACACAAAGATTTTTCCCGGCGGTGGCATTTGATTTATTAGTTATAGATTACAAGAACTTGAGGCATTTATACTCAACGACTTAATTAATTGAACATAATCCATCTCTGCGTTCTTTGAGCCTCTGTCCTCAAAAGTTCAAAGTTCAAGGTTGATGGATTCGTAAAAAGTCGCTTATTGTTAATTATCTGAAATAATTTAAGATTATGGTATTTTTTTCTTGTCGGGCGTCGCTTTTTATGGCATAATTCGGTGAAAAATCAACGGGTTAATGGCAAAAAGATGATTCGTACACGCGATCCCCGACAAGCCTCATTAATTGATCCCTGGGGGGATTTAGGTCCTAAGCGCCGCCAGTT